>NZ_JAEINN010000014.1 GCF_016342405.1 Maridesulfovibrio ferrireducens
ATCGACACCGAGCCTCTACAAGGTGAACCAGGCGGACAGCCAGCTATGGATGTTGAGCCTAATGAGAAGCCGGAAGCAAATCAGGGACAGCCGGAAGCCTCCGCCGAAGACGAGTTCTTTTCACAGGACGATTCACAGCAAAGCAAAGCGGCTTCCACCGAACCGGAAGAATTACTCGCTGTTAATCTCGGAGATCAAGCCGAAGTTTATGTTGATGCAAATGCGGCAGTCCGGAAGCAAATGCTGGTCAAACTCTCCAGCGGCTGGGGTGTCACTCAGTCCGACATGGAACGGTTGACGAGCAAAGGTTACGGACAGTGGACAAAGCAGGATCGCATCAAACTGCTTGAAGCTTATGTCCGAGTAGCAACAGGCGACTCCCCGGCTGACGTTTTCCCGACAAGCTAAACAAATCATCTACTCCTCACTTCACTATATAACGGGGGCGGCTTAGGTCGCCCCAAGGAAAGTCACGAAATGAAAATCAATATGACTATAGACCTTGGAGATCTTGGATTTGATGAAGACCTGTCTGTTGAAGAAATCCTTACTGATGAAATTAAAAAATCTCTTGTAAAGGAAGTAGCCAATAAATTCGGAGGAAAAGGGATCAGTGAATTAGTTTTTAAGCTTTCAGAACAGGTCGCAACTCAAGTTGAAAGCAACATGAGAAACAAAGCCGAATCTTTCATGTCCGAAGACATTGCACTCACAGACAAATGGGGAAAAGCCACCTTTATTGGTTCCACCGAAGATCTCATGCGGCTTAAATTTGATGAAGCTGTTTTATTCCCAGTTAACGGAAATGGAGTCAGGCTCGAAATGTGTTCTACAGCAGGAGCCGAAACTTGGATTCAGTGGAAGGTTAGAACGAGTGTAGAAGAACTCCTCAAGCATGAAATTTATAGTGCCAAAGAGATTATTTCCCGAGAGATAAAGGGAGAACTCCAGGACACGTTGGAAAGCTATAAAGACGGACTTCTTAAAAAAGAAGTTACCACCGCAGTTGAAAGAATATTGGCCCCATCTAACTAAGTCATGCTTAAACCTGGAACCCGCGTACAGATCAAGCCAACGGCCCGAAGACCAGGCTATTTAGCACAGGTTGACCGCCAAGATCCGCGCGGGTTCTGGATAGGATTTAAAATTCACAACGGGCGCATGAATAGAACAAGGCTCTGCATAATTAGACCTAAAAATGTAGCAGCCTTATTAACCGAAGCCGGACTCCGGTGTGTATTTGAGGAAGTGTTATGAGTAAATCCCCTGAAAAAGTTAGAATACCCGGAACAGGATACGAAATGGACCGTGATGGTCGCTGCCTTCGTAGAGTTGCATCCCCTGGCTATCCGGTTGGATACCAAAAAACACCGAGAAAAGAAGGCAACCAGTTTTGTTACACTTTCAGCCCTTCAGTATTTGGGAGTGCAAAAAAATTATACATAAAGCTGTTTAAAGAAGAACCTCCAAAGGGGTTTGGAAAGCTCCCGCATTACAATCAATTATCAAAAGAAGCCGCCGCGAATAACGAGAAACTTCTTACAAGGTTTACCCGTCCAGATAAATCCGAAACAATTGTAGCCCCAAGAATTTACACGAACCAACAAAGGCCGATTAAACGCATTTCATGTCTGCATAAAGATGAAGAATACATAGCCGCACTTAACTGTCGCCGTACAGGAATGACCACTAGCCACTGCCCGTTAGGTTAAGGAGAATAACCATGATGTTTAAAGTTGAAAAAGAAGAAGTCACACCAGAACAAAGAACACAAACTTTAAAAACCGCAATATATATCCACCTGGCTGCGCTTGTAGTGTTTGTTTTAGGAATTATTTTTAACAACGAAATTGTAACATATCCATTTATCGCAATAGAGTGGGCAGCGTTTTTTGTAGCAGCAGCCACACTGCCAAAGCCATCAAACGGGCTCTCTGTGGAGGAGAAACGAGCCGCAAGGATAATCGACAGCATTACCTTCATCGTTCTGATTTGTTGCTCGGCATGGTGGACACTGTTTGCTTTTAGCGGAAGCTGGATTTTTGGCACTCTAAGAGAAAAGAAGGAGGTGGGGAATGTCTAAATCTAAAATTCACCCAATCCCTTTCAACATCGAAATGGTCCGCGCGATCATGGACGGGCGTAAGACTCAGACCCGAAGACTTGTAATGCCCCAGCCAGAATGGGGGGATAGTAACGGACTGAGCTGTGCAGGATGGGCATGGCGTTCAAAAAACGAAGAATTGTCTAGTTGGCCTGACATCAACAGATTTAGCAACGCATTGAAAAAATGTGCTCCTTATCAAGTTGGCGACATTCTCTGGGTGCGGGAACCAGCAAAAGTTGTCCAAGTCAACGATTATGCTCCAGACGGTATGTCCCTTGTTATTAGATATCTCGCTGACAATGAAATTGCACAGGTAGAAGTTCCGGCAAGAATGTCTGAAATGTGGGAGATAAAGTATCGAGATAAATGGCCTGTTCCCGCATGGGTTGAAAAGTTCCAAGGTATCCCCAACGGCATATTCAAAGAGGCTTGCCGCACTTGGCGCAAGGTTACGGGTGTTCGTGTTGAGCGGTTGCAGGATATCAGCGGATTAGACGTTCTTGCCGAAGGCATTAATTCTCTTGTTCATCCAAACGCAAATTATTTTGAAGCAAGCCAGCATGATGCGTTTGAACGGATTTGGGACTCACTCGCCAAACCCGGAACACAATGGGCTGATGATCCGTGGGTGTGGGTTTATTGTTACGAGCCGTGTGGGATGCCGGAGGGGTTTCTTGATGCTTAACCTAACCCACACAGAACTAACCATACGTGCTGAAAAATGGCTGATCAACTCAGTAGGCTGCAACTTCGCTTTCCGCGAACTTGGATCATTCAGTTCTGAAATTCCCGATGCTATCGGCTGGCGTGAAGGATGGGTGTCTCACCTTGTTGAATGTAAAACCTCTCGTTCTGACTTCTTGTCTGACAATAAGAAGTGGCATCGCCGGAACCCTGATATGGGCATGGGCAGGTATCGCTATATGATGTGTCCCAAAGACATGATCAAGCCTGAAGAAGTGCCGGAAGGTTGGGGACTGCTCTACGTCCTTCCTAAAACTATCCGCAAAGTGAAAAAGGCTGAGACTCAAAAGAACAACCATAAAGCCGAAATGACCTTGCTTGTTTCCGCTCTGCGCCGTGTTCACCTGCGCGGGGATCTAGGCAAGATTTATGATTATGGGACGCTTGCGGAGGCAGTAAATGCTTAATCTCCTCCCCTTGTCCGGCTATCACAATACAGCCCCTGAAATAATTGTCGACTTGTTCGCGGGTGGTGGCGGAGCCAGTGCCGGAATGTCAATGGCCCTTGGGCGTGATCCGGACGCGGCAATCAATCATAACCCGCTGGCAGTGGCAATGCACACTGTAAACCATCCCGATACCGTCCATTTCACCGAAGATGTTTGGTCCGTTTCTCCCTCATGGGTGACGATGGGCCGTCCTGTTGGCTTACTTTGGGCCTCCCCTGATTGCACACATTTCAGCAAAGCCAAAGGCGGCGCGCCTAAACGTGATGATCGTATTCGTTCGTTAGCTTTAGTGCTTGTTGACAAATGGATTCCCGAGACTCACCCGCGCACCATCATCATGGAAAACGTGGAAGAGTTTACAACGTGGGGGCCGCTTAACTCCGTAACCAAACAGCCTATAAAATCTCAAGCTGGTGATACTTTCAGATATTTTATTCGCCGTTTGCGTCGTGCCGGCTATCGAGTCGAATGGAAGGAGTTACGCGCTTGTGACTATGGAGCCCCGACGATCCGCAAAAGGTTTTTCCTGATTGCCAAGAGAGCAGGTCAGCATATCGTCTGGCCTGAACCGACTCACGGCGATCCTAATAGCGCGGCTGTAAAATCCGGCAAACTTAAGCCTTGGAAAACGGCGGCGGATTGTATTGATTTCTCTTTGCCCTGCCCGTCAATTTTTGAGTCGAGCGCGGAGATTAAAGATAAGTACGGAATACAAGCAAGACGACCTCTTGCTGATAACACACTGCGCCGAATTGCAAAAGGCATTCAGAAATATGTATTCGATGCCGCTGATCCGTTCTTACTCACTTACTATGGACCAAAGACAGAAAACGATTTCAGAGGGCAGAATATTAATGAACCTCTCAGAACTCAGACCACTGAGAATAGGCACGCCTTGATTCAGCCGTTTCTTACTGAACATGCAAACGCATCGAGTCAACGGAACTTTGCGGCGGATTCTCCGCTGCGGACTCAGTGCGCGCAGGTCAAAGGTGGTCATTTTGCGCTGGTGTCTGCTTTCCTTGCAAAGCATTTCACCGGAGTTGTCGGCGCGCCCTTGGATGCTCCAGCCCCTACAGTTACAACTCGTGACCACAATTCGCTTGTGACAGCACATATTGAACGGTCTTTCAGTTGTTCAAGAGGTAATTCCGTTACGGCTCCGCTCGGTACAGTGACAGCCAATGGTGGTGGCAAATGCGCCCTTGTTGCTTCAAATCTCGTAAAAATGCGGGGAAAGAATATCGGCAGTGCCGTTGATACCCCGTTGCATACCGTTTCCGCTGGCGGGTTACATCATGCCGAAGTTCGCGCCTTTCTCTGTAAATATTACGGTCAGGGAGTCGGACAAGATTTAAGAAAGCCGATTCATACGGTCACAAGTAAAGAACATTTCGGACTGATCACGATTGCCGGACAAGATTACACAATAGCCGACATAGGAATGCGGATGCTTACGCCTCTTGAACTATTCAGGGCGCAAGGCTTCCCGGGCAGCTACATAATTGATCGCACTCCAGACGACAAGAAATTAACAAAAACCGACCAAGTGCGAATGTGCGGAAACTCAGTCTGCCCACCAATGGCGGCGGCTCTTGTTGCGGCTAATTGTGCGGATATGGTTCGGGTTGCGGAGGTGGTTAATGGGTAACGCCCACCTCCACCGCCAATTAATCAAACTAGGTGACATGATGGGCGACGGACTGCACCACGAGCCGGGCGGAAAGTGGATTGAGCGGGAATACCGGAAGATTTTAAAAGCTCTCGGTATTTTGCCCAAAACCAAAAGGCGCAACAATTCGAAAAAGATAAACGAATTGATGGTTGAGCGCACTGCGGCAGTCAAATGTCAATGCGGCGGAGAGTTAAAGCAAACTCGTTCCGGCTCTATGATCGGAGCGTGTGCGGAATGCGGGAATAAATACAAACTTTTGATTAGTAAACGTAAGAGTAAAACCAAGGGGACATTAAAATGAAAGAGCTTCAAGCTGTTATCAACGACAAAGTCAAAGCCATGATTTCTGATGGAACAATCGAAAAAACAATTGAAACCAGCGTTGAAAAGGCCGTCACTTCTGCTCTGGAAAGCCAGTTCGAATTTTATGGCTCCATCACTAAGCAGATTAAAGAGGCTATAGAAAACGGGCTTCGCATAAACACGAAAGACCTTCCTTTTGACTCATACAACGAGCAAATGCTTTCAGCCATAAAGGTCAAACTCGGTAACATGTTTCACGGTCAGGCATATGAGCATTTTTTGGGTCAAATTGACGACTTGCTGAAACCAGCTCCAACGGAACTTCCTCTTGACGATCTTCTCAAAGACATAGCCGCAATGTGGAAAACAGATGAACCGTGGAACGCTGACGATCTTGACGAATATATGACCGTGGAAATTAAACAGTGGGAACACTCAAGCCGCCTCGACGAAGACTGGACTATAAAGCTGTGGAAGAAAGAAAAAAGTTTTGTAGGTTCAGCTAGTGAAGATGTAAGATTATTCATACTTGGCAACAAAATACGCATCAGCTCAAACCACTGTTACAACCCCACCCGTTTCGACCCCGCAGAAGCGTATATTTTCAAACTCTACGCCGCCGGAACCACTATCACCGGCATAGCTGATTGTGATCCTGATGAGCTGGATCTTATCCTTAAAGACGAAGAATTTTAATTCCGCTGCGGCGGTGGGAGAATAAAATCATGAACTACATACCAAACCTAATGGATATAAACTTTTCAGTCCCGGCCCAACCTCTAAAAATTTTCAAGGGCTGGAAAGAGAAAACTTCTATCACTGCTCATGCAGCATGCTTCATTCATAAATCTGGACTAATTGTCTTTTCATCCGTTGACGACCTTCAGGACGGTGAAGGAAATGAATCTAAGTGGGTTCACTTGTCTTGTAGCCGCAAGGATCGCTTGCCCACATGGGACGATCTAAAAGGCGTGAAAAAAATGTTTCTCGGTGATGAGAAGGAAGCTTTACAAGTTTTCCCAAAGACTGAGGACTACGTGAATTTGCATCCATTTTGCTTGCATTTATGGGCACAGGAGCAGGAATAATGCTATTCTGCCTAACCCTAGTCTTCGCATTAGTCGGCATCGAGTGCTTTGTTCAAGCAACGATGTTAAATTCAAAAAACTTTGCGAGGTTCGGAACCGTTTTAGTTTTCTTGGCGGCTGTGTTTCTTGGGATTAGTTTTTTAATGGAGAAAGCTGGATTATGCTGATGACAATAACTGAAGTGGCGGATCTTCTCAGGACTACCCCCGGAGCTGCCCGGACTACTCTGGATAATTTAAAGCTCTGCCCTGTCAACTTAGGACAGGGCAGAGGAAAAGGGCTGCGGTGGTATCGCTCTGAAATACTTACAGCTTTAGACGACTCACGTAAAAGCACAACTCCCAAAAAAAGACCACCTAAAACGACTTCTCCTTTTTCCGGTAAAAGTATGTCTCAATTAATGGAGGAATTGACAAGCCCTCAGATGTCACAGTAGTTAGTAATAATGGCTATCAAGAAATTACAAAACAGGGCAAAACCATACCGCGTATACTGGCGAAATCCGTATTCAAAAAAAATTGAAACTACGCATTTTGAAACATCCAGAGAAGCAGAAGAACACGATAGCAAAGTAAAACATTGGCTCAAGTTTGAGCCGCAAAGATTCGCACCAGCAGAAGAATTGCCCGCCTCAGAAATAACCGTTGAATACATAGTATGGGCTTACCTGCAAGATCGGCAGTTAAAGCCTAAATCCCTGCGTGACACTATTTATCATCTGAAAAAAGTCCTGCCAGCAATTGGACACGTCTATATTTCTCAATTAGCAAAATCACATATGCGTGACCTGGTTAAATACCTCCGAGATCACGGATTAAAACCTAATGGTATTAACCGTAAAGTCAGCATCATTAAAGCCGCCCTAAACTGGGCCGAGAATGAAGAACTCATTGAGTTGAACCCGGTCAGAAATTTTTCATGTCCCAGAGGAACAGACGATCAAGTTCCGCCTCCGACACCTCACGAACTCAAAACAATTTTACAGGTAGCCCCTCATCACCTTCAACGAGTAATTATTCTGGGCTTGGCCTTCGGGGTGCGTGTTGGGGAGTCTGAGCTATTCAAGCTCACATGGGACGATGTTGATTTTCACACATGGAATTTGCGAGTGTGGAGTGCTGAAAAAAATAAAAACGCCCAATGGCGAGAGTTGCACATAAAAGAGTCTCTCCGCGCACTACTCAAGGATTGGCGTGAGCAGGATCGGGAAATTGGAACCCTTCATCTTATCAACTGGAAGGGCAAGCCTGTCACCACGATTAAAAGATCGTGGAAAACAGCCCTAAAAGCTGCTGGAATAACCCGCCGTATTCGCCCTTATGATCTGCGCCATGCTCATGCAACTGAAGCGCTTGCAAACGGAGCCGACATAAAAGCTCTTGCTGAAAATATGGGACACACAGACACATCAATGATCCACAAACACTATCAGCATGTGCTTATTAAACAGCGTAACGCCGCGTTAGAATCAGTTCCCGATTTGGTAATACTATCCGGTAATACAAAGGAAGGGGTTTTGGGGGATTTTAGTATTACCACGGAAGATAAAATTCAATAATTACAACATATAATAATAAGACCGCCGCCTTCGGGACGCAGAGACCGTGGGTTCGAATCCCGCCATCCCGACCAGATATTTCAAGGGCTTACGAAGGCAACTTCGTAAACCCTTTTATTTTTGCGAACCTATTGCTAACAACTAACAGGTCTGCATCAACACGTTCAATAAATTAAAAAGGAACTAAAAATGGAAATGGAGCTGACACCTATTTTTGTAGGATTTACCTTGGGTATATTATCATACGCTGTTACTAAATTATATGTCGATCCCATACTCAAATTTAGAAGTGTACTTTATCAAATTGACTCTACTTTATTCTATTATGCAAATTGCAAATTTTTAATTTCTGAAAAGGTAATCTCTGACAACAATCTAAGGGAAAATGAGAATAACAAAGTCAAAGAAGGCAAAAAAGAATTGCGTAAACAGGTAGGGAGATTAAGAGCTTCGTATCATGAAACTTGTTTCCTTTATAAATGGTGGCTGATTTTTTTTAAAATTGACCCAATAAAGACAAGCACTCTATTACTTCAATTTTCAAATACCCTAGAACCTACAAGCATAGACCATGAAACAAAAATCAGAAAGATGTTAAAAATACACCGGCTATAATTTTGTAACCTCTAAATAATGCTTAGATATCTTTTGCTTCAAGATAAAATGTCAAATCAAGTTACAACTTCTACAGTTAAGTGCCCGTCAACGACTATGAAAGTTTACCAGCTTGTATTGCAACGGGCTAAACGAGATGCGATGAAATCTTTGCCATCGTTGACTAAGGGAGACTAGGAGCTAAGCGTTAACAATAAAATTTTAGTATAATCTTTTTCAATTACGTCACGCATTTCATCCTTGCTAAGTTGCTCGCCACTAAGAAGTCCTCCGTAAGTAAAAATTCCCATTCTATAACTGTGCAAATTTATAACAAACAGAAAAACCTCTCTTGAAAAAAAATCCTCGATAAAATCATTGTTTTTATGCAAAAATTCTACCTCTTCTTCTTCTGGATCTCTATCTTCCATCACAGCTTTTGCAAACGATAAAATAGCCTCTTTTAATTTATTCTTTAATAAATGCTTCTCTCTTCTATATTTTTCCTCTTCTATGAGAACCTGTCTTTCAATAATTTTATTTTGTTGCTCTACTACTTTTTTTTGAGCACCCTGTATCCTATAAGTAAAAAAAGCTAAAATGGCAGTCAAGGTAGCAACAACAAGCGTTACACCATCACCAATCGAAAACGAGAAATTCCATTCTAAAACATTCCACGCTTTTTCAAATCCGTCCCAACTCAGCATTTAAATTCCCTTCTAAAATTTTGGTTTTATTACTAGCAAAATCAGAGATATACCAATGCAAATCAAAAGGGAATAATCGTGCCTAAATTTGGTAGCACAAACCGTAGCACAGTTTAGACTCATAAATATTTGAAATTATTAATCGACATTCACGTTCGGGACGCAGAAACCATGGATTTGAATCCCGCCATCCCGACCAGATATTTCAAGGGTTTACGGTTTAGGCTGTAAACCCTTTTTTACGTCCCCTACCTGCGCCGCCGTATACTGCCGATAAACAGCAAGGGCCATACAACTAAGCGGCAATGCCATAACCAGCCCGAGAAATCCGAGAAGCTTTCCCCACACTGACAGCGACAGCAGAATCATCCATGGTGATAGTCCAAGGCTTTCACCTTGAAGTTTTGGTACAAGCACAGCGTCCTGAATTATCTGCACTACCGCGAACACAGCCGCGACTCCGGCGAACCCGCCCCATAAATTTCCTCCGGTTGCAAGCGCACTTAATCCAGCGAACAGGAATGCAGGCACAAGCCCTGCTATTTGCAGATATGGCACCATATTAAGCAAACCTATGAGCAGACCTAACAATATTGCCAAGGGTAAATCTATGAGCATAAATCCTGCTGAAAACAGACACCCGATAATAAGCGCAATAAGTGCCTGCGTGCGGAAATAGCGATTTGTGATATTGGTAAATTCATCGACGAAAGAAGAGACCCGGGTACGATATTTTTCCGGCAAATGGGAACGCCAACTGCGAAGCTTCTCATAATCAGCCAGCAAAAAAACAAGATAGAGAATAATCACAAACACACCGGCAAGCGCGGCAAACACTTGCGCGGAGCCACTTACCAGATTCCAGATTCCGGGCAGGGCTTTCTGCGCTGCGGCATGAAGCATATTTGCCACACCGGATTCACTCAAAAATTGACGAACATCATCCTGTTGAGCAAGATCGGTCAAAAACTTCCAAATGTCTGCGGGTAGATATTCAGCAGCACGCTTTGCCGCAGCCGAATCATTAACAAGAATAGCAAACAACTTTCCGATATGACTCAGCTCCGAACCCACCATACTCATGGCTAAACATAAAAGTTTTCCTACAGGCACAATTATTACTGTCAGTGTTACGACCACCGCCGCCATCCTGTTTTTAATGATCCGGCCGGTCAATTCAACAAGCGGATTAAGCAAATATGCCAGAGTCAAAGCAACCGCAAACGGTAGCAGGACATCACTCAAAGAGGAAAGTAGAAGAACGGTAAGCCAGATAGAACCGGCCGCCAATGCCAGTCTGAACACGCGGTCAAAAGTGTACGGGATATCGTTTTGCGGCATTGATTACTTTCCTTTTTTTAAATTAGATTCCCGCCCATGCCGCAACTCATGAAGTCTTCTACCGGCACGATCAATCTCAGCACCCAGCGAGCGGATGTTCCAGATAAAAGCCGAGATATTGTTACGCCTTTCAAGCGGAACATCTTCAAAGTCACCACGAATTCGGGCATCACCGACAGTACGTATAAAATCGTTTACGGCCTTTTCAAAATCAGGAACAGGTTTACACTCATCGGGATGTAAAGCGTAACATTCAAGCCACGCATAATGATCCTGCGTCACCTGCAAAATATTTTTCATCCCATCAGCTATAGGTGAAAGCGGCCCGCCATAACCTCTGCGGATAATTGTCGACATGGCGGTCAGCAATCTGTGCATACGTGTAAAAACCCGTATTAAACGGGTAAGATTGTCACGTTGCCACCCCCGCAGCCCCGGTTCTGCCGCAGCCTCTCTAAATATCTCAGAACATTGATCAAGTTTTATAGAAGCATCAATACGAGTTGATACAAGATCACTTTCACTGACGCTGTCGTGAAGATATGAATCAGTCAGCTTTTCAAAATGAACCGCTTGTGTATGAACCAGTTCAAACATTTTTTTGCGCAGATTTTTACGCGCCATATTCGGCCACACCCCGAAAGAGGCCGCTATTCCGATTCCGACCCCGAGGACAGTATCAAGAATTCTTTCAAGCCCGAATTGCCACCCGTCGGTAAAAAGCATGCCAAGCAATAAAATAATTCCGGCTGTCAGGGCACATGAAAAAGCAGTATAGCTAAAAACCCGTAACAAAATAACTAGAAAAAAAGAAAGAGCAATCAGCGAAAGAAGCACAGTGTTAGCTGGATTCAAAAAAAGAATCCCCACCCCGAGCGCCGCTCCCAGCACAGTCCCCCACAATCTCCGCCAGCCGATACGCAATGTTCCGCCGACGGAAGGCCGCATCACAACAATGACACTTACAGGGAGCCATATTGCATGGCGTAAATCTAAAAATTTTGAGGCAACTACCGCTATGGTGATCGCTAAAGCAGCTCGTACCGCATGCTGAAACGGGATCGAATCCAGACGGAATTCCTGACGCAAGGTTCCAAATATGGCTTTAAACATTATTTGCCACCGCCTCTACAAACCCGGCACATCTCCTCGAATTCAAAACAGAGATTTCGGAGACCGTATAAAGCACCCCAAGCTTCAAGAAATTCGTCGCGCAACCCTTCGTCTTTTTTATACGCCCCCAAATCCAGCAACTCTCGCTCCAGTTCAGCAATTCCCGTATTTATCTCAGACAAATCCACGCCACCTTTTCCCGTAGAAAGATTAGCGGCAAGCACATCAAAAACAATGGAACTTTTCAAAGCGAGCTGTGAAAATTTTAAACGAAGCCCTGAAAAAATAGGACTATGCTCTGCAAACCGCCGACTGTTAGCAAGCCCGACAACAGCCTCGAGCATTCTGATAAGTAAAGCATACAAGGCGGACGGCCCTTCATATTTGCCCAGCTCTTTTACGGGATCAACATTCATAGCTTCCATGAACCTCCTGTAGCGCCTCAGCGAAGCAACAGATCTTTCATGAATCTCAGACAATTCTTCTTGATCCTTTTTGCCGCCGAGAGAACCGGCCACGCATCTGAAATAATCACCTATATCTGTTAAAGCCAAACCTCCGGCTTTAGACAAAACCTTTTCAGGACGCATGGGCCATAAATGAAAAAGAAAAAGGTAAGAAATGGTACTTCCGTAAAGCACATATCCTGAGCGGCAAAGCCCGATAATAATCGTCTCGGGAGAATTTAAAGCAATAAGATTAACGATAAGCACGCCTATTCCGATTGTCGCAGCGGACACTCCGACAACAGGTATAAAAAATACCAAAAAAGCCAGAATAAAAAGGTACACTTCCGAGATTATGGAATAGTTGGCGATAAAAGTAGAGACAGGCACAAGGCAGGCAACAATCAAGCAAAGCGTAGCCGCAACAATTTTGCGTTTTTTCAAAGTACTACCGGCCCTGAAAAGAACTACTATCACAGAACCGTAGACACACCATGGAAGAAATTGCCCTGTCACGCCCGAAAAATAAGCAATGGCAAGAGCCACGACGCACGCAACAACAGACTTAGCCGCATACCGTGTGATAAACAGACCAGGATCAATAGGCCGGATAAAAACTCTATAAAAGTCTGATATTACTTTATTCATTAATGATGCTATTAAAACAGCAAACCATTAACTGCAAGCACACAAAACAAGACGCCTGCGGAATAATCCACAGGCGTCTCTACTTTCAGTTCCGGCTCGTTACCGGTTTCCCCGGGAGGAGATATCTATAACAGCTTGTCTAAAAACTCGCTGATTCTCGGATGCAAAACCTTAGAAGAAAAGAATTCATCAGGAGTTCCCTTTGCAATAAAATCTCCCTGTTCCATAAAAATTACCGTATCCGCAACTTCGCGTGCAAATCCCATATTATGGGTGACGATTACCATAGTCATTCCTTCGTTTGCAAGCGACCGTATTGTGTCGAAAACTTCTCCGACAAGTTCAGGATCAAGCGCAGACGTAGGTTCGTCAAAAAGCATCATCTTGGGCTGCATTGCAAGCGCGCGGGCAATGGCGACACGCTGTTTTTGTCCGCCTGAAAGAGTCACTGGATAAACATCCGAGCGATCAGGAAGACCTACTTTATCAAGCATTTTATAAGCTGTATCTTTTGCTTCGGCTTTGCTTTTTTTCAATACAGTTATCTGCCCTTCCATCACATTCTGAAGAACTGTCATGTGCGGGAAAAGATTGAACTGCTGAAAAACCATGCCGATTTCAGAGCGTAAAGCACAAAGCTTTTTTTGAGAATCAAGTACTAGTTTATCGCCACGGGTTACATATCCACAAGGCTCTTTCTCAAATAAAATTTCACCGGAATCAATAGTTTCTAAAAAGTTCATTGTCCGTAAAAGAGTGGATTTGCCAGACCCGCTTGGCCCGACAATAACCACCTTCTCTCCGCGCTTAATTTTAAGGTCGATATGATTGACCGCAGTGAGAGATCCGAAAGATTTAACAACCTGTTTTAATTCTAAAATGGTTTCCATTTAACGCCTTTCGTATACCCCCACCTTGTATTCGAGTTTCTCGAAAGCAAAGGTGAACACGGTTGTAAAAATAAGATAAATAAATGCAGCAAGAACAAGCACAGTAATATTAAAATATGCGTTGAACATCTGGTCTGCCGCACGCATAAGCTCTACCATCGCAATGGTTGAAACAAGTGCTGTATCCTTGATGAGTGCAATAAATTCATTGGCAAACGGAGGAATGATTCTCTTATAAGTCTGAGGAATTATAACCCGGCGCATAGTCTGGGAGTAGGTCATTCCAAGAGCTTTAGCTGCTTCGGTCTGTCCATGATCAATTGATTCAATTCCAGCCCGGATGATTTCAGCAAGATATGCGGAATAGTTAATTCCCAGACCGATCAAGGCTGAAACAAGCGGGGATAAGGTAATCCCCATCGCCGGCAAACCGTAATAAATAAAGAAAAGTTGTAAAAGAAGCGGTGTGCCGCGAAAAAACCAGATAATAAACCAGCTTATGCCGGAAAAAGGCTGAATCTTGCTTATCTTACCCAGCGCAATGAGTAGTCCGCCGATAGGCGAAACTAACATTGTAAAAAATACGAGCACAAGCGTCATGGTCGCACCCTTAAGCAGCGACGGCAAAAAGCGCAGGCAGTCATCGACAACCTGACGCCATTGCGGACGGATAGACCTATCCACAGATGCTATAAAATTTTTAGCTTCAATATTATCGGGATAAACCGCAATAATCTCTTCGCTGTATTTTTTAGCCTTGCTCAGATCTTCAAGGGAAAAATTAAGCCGCGCAAGCTGCATGCGGGAATATACAAACTCACCGTCATCACCTTCCGGTCCGGGAGCAGGAATTTGCTCAAACAAAACCTGTGCCTGATCAATATGACCAAGCGACAGAGCATCACGCGCCTGTTTAAGAATCGCGTCGGACTTTTCTCCGGCCTCTGAAACAGCCGTAACCGTAAGGAGGGTAAACAAGAGAAAGAGCGAGGCCAAAAAAGCCCCGCTCTTTCCGAATTTATTATCTAAAGTAATCATTTTTTACCATTTAGCAGGATTGGTAATATCTTCACCGAACCACTTGCGGGAGATTTTACCCATTGTTCCGTCAGCAACCATTTCATCAATGGTAGACTGAACTTTTTCTTCAAGGGATTTATCATTCATGCGAAAAGCAATACCGAAAGGTTCGCTGGAAATGAATCCGGGCAGACCCATGTATTTTCCGGGACGGGTGGACATGTAATAACGGCCTGCAATGTTATCAACAACAACAGCAGAAATACGACCGGCTTCGAGGTCGAGGAATGCTTTAGGGTTGGTGTCATATTCACGAATTTCAACAGGAGCAGGTTTCAGACTCTTTGCAGCTTCCAAAGCAGGGGAACCTTTCTGAACACCAACGATTTTGCCACCGAGTTCTTTGGAAGACTTTACTTCTTTGTTACCCATAGCAACAACTGCAATCTGTCCGTCCATGATGTAAGGCTTTGAAAAAAGAACCTTAGCCTGACGTTCAGCAGTGATAGTCATACCATTCCAGATACAGTCAAATTTATTTGAATTGAGAGAGTGAATAACTCCGTCCCATGCGGTAGGCTGCCATACAATCTTGAGTCCGAGGCGCTTTCCGACTTCTTCTGCCGCATCAATATCAAAGCCGACAAGTTTGCCGTCATCAAGACGGAAACCCATTGGAGGGAAAGCATCATCAAGCCCGATTGCGAGCTTTCCGCTATCCTTAACTTTGTTCCATGAATCATCAGAAGCCTGAGCCATGACTGCGAAGGCCAACATCATAGCAACCATAAGAATTACTAATAATCTTTTCATGTTCACTCCTCAAAAATTTATTACGTTCCACATGATCAGGATAATTAAAAACATATCAAAAACACTTTCTATGTCTTTTTTAACAATCCTGAAGAGATGAACCAAATATCTTATGAACCATGAACATGCAAGGCTGAACAGGTGCAAAAAAACAACTTCGTTATATTTATAAGATTAAAATCACATTTTTTACTTAATTATTCCATCTGCACCATCAAAATACATTCCTTTTTACCAAATCAAGTAAAAAACTGGTTTTCCTTGTTAAAGCAGTTGCTAATCTTTTCAGCCGTGTGATAACTTATATACAACTTATATTCCCACTAGATATAATAAGGAGATTACACATGCCCAATCTTACTTCGTGGGGAAGCCGGGAAATAGAAAAACTTAAAAATGATATGGATAGACTCTTTGACAGTCTATGTGTGGATTACGGCATCCCTTCAGTTTGCGGAATAATTGACTGCACCCCCAGAACTGAAATGAAAGAACAGAATGAAACACTTGTGGTAAGAACCACCATGCCCGGTTTTCAGGCTGAAGATCTGGGAGTTTCTGTAACTGAAACGACTATGACTATTTCCGGTGAAAAAAAGGTTACCTTCCAAGGCGGCCGAAAAACCAACCATTTTAAAAAGACTATCCCACTTCCATGCCGGGTCGATCCGGAAAATGTAAGAGCCACATTTAAGGATGGAGTACTGGAAATAGTACTGCTCAAGTGCATCATTAAACCGCAAAAAACAATCTTCATAACCGCTGAATAGAATTCAATACGGAGATCAGTATGACTTCTACCCTTGAAAGCAGAGAACTCAAGCAGGAACAACTCCGATGGACCCTTGTTCCCGAAGAGCTACCCTTCAACTCGACAAAAGACCTTGAAGTAGACGAAGAGATCATCGGACAAAGCCGTGGCGTCGAAGCTTTTAAATTCGGAATGGGCATGCCCCTGAAAGGATATAATATTTTTGTAACCGGCCCGGCAGGAACCGGTAAACAGGCAACTGTCAAAAAACTTCTCAAGGACTTATCTAAATCAGATAAAAGCCCGGATGACCTTCTCTACGTAAATAATTTTAAAGCAACTGAATCGCCTATCCTTATCCGCATGGCAGCAGGCGAAGGTTCTGTTTTTAAAAAAGATATCCACGACTTTTTAGAAAATATCAAACGTGAAGTTCCTCAATTATTTGAAAGTCAGGAATACATCGCACGTAAAAATGAAATTATCGAGCTGCATGAAAAGCAGACCAGAGAATTCTTTCAAGGAATCGAAGATAAAGTGAAAGATTCCGGACTGGTCATTGTAAACATGCAAATGGGCCCCTTTCAACGCCCGGACGTAGTGCCGTTAGTTGACGGGGAACCGATGCGGATGATTCAGCTGGAAGAAAAGGTTGAAAAAGGGCGTTTTCCGCGTGAAGAATTTGACAGACTGAAAGAAAAACAAAAAGAGCTGAAAGATGATGTAGACAACATACTGCTACAAGTCCGCAAACTTCAAAAAGAGGTGAAAAAGAAAAGCGAAGAAGTAGACAAGATGATGTTCATGACTCTGGCTCAAGACCTGATCAGCTCGCTACAAGAAAAATATCCTGACGAAAAAATATGTAAACATTTTGATGATATGCTTGAGCATATGAGCGACGATCTTGAATCATTAAGAATGATCGGTAAAAAACCGCAACCGGGTGAAGGTGGAATGATGTTTATGCCGCCACAGGCAGAAGCTATTCTTCATCCTTATCAGGTAAATTTACTAGTGGACAACTCTGAACAAACCAGTCCTCCCGTAATTTTTGAAACCTACCCTACTTATCGGAACCTGTTCGGATCAATTGAAAGAGTGATGGACCGACACGGTGGATGGCGCACTGACTTTACGAAAATTCAGGCGGGTTCATTTATTAAGGCGAACGGCGGCTATCTGGTCATCAACCTCATGGATTCCATTGTGGAACCGGGAGTATGGCCCACCCTAAAACGATCGCTTAAAACTGAAAAAATAGAAATTCAGACCTTTGACCCTTATTACTTCATATCTCCGTCAGGGCTGAAACCTGAACCGATTGAAATGGACGTTAAAGTTGTTGTTCTAGGCGAACCGCACCTTTACCAATTGCTTCGTCATTATGACCCCGATGTTTCAAAAATATTCAAAGTAAGAGCAGATTTTGAAACATCTATGGACCTTGATAATGACGCGGTTACCGCTGTTTCAAGCTTCGTAAGCAATATGGTTAAAAAAGATAAACTGATGGATTTTGACCGCTCAGGTGTGGCCGCCATTATCGAACAATCAGTGCGAATGTCGGGACGGCAAGAAAAAATATCAACATCGTTTCCTTTGCTGGCAGACCTTATGGGAGAAGCAAACTACTTTGCAGGACGCAACGGATCAACATTCGTAACCTCTGACCATGTAGATAAAGCTATCAATGCCCACAGAAAACGCTCCAACCAAATGGAAGAGCGGCTTCAGGAAATGATCGACCGCGGTAGTATTTATGTTGATACCGACGGCGCAAAAGTCGGTCAGGTTAATGGACTGGCTGTATATTCACTCGGCGATTATTCCTTCGGAAAACCATCGCGAATCACAGCTGTGACCGCCATGGGTAAAGGAGGAATTATAAACATTGAGCGTGAGTCTGATATGTCCGGCCCCACTCATAACAAAGGAATATTCATTTTATCCGGCTTCTTAAGACAAAAATTCGCACAGGATAAACCTCTATCTCTCACCGCAAGTATCGCTTTTGAACAATCATATGGCGGAATTGACGGTGACTCAGCATCCTCAACCGAACTTTATGCCCTGCTCTCAAGTCTGGCAGATGTCCCCCTCCGTCAGGACATTGCTGTCACAGGTTCAGTTAATCAGAAAGGAGAAGTTCAGCCGATCGGCGGCGTGAACCAAAAAATTGAAGGGTTCTATCTGTGCTGCAAGCATGCAGGATTAACAGGCAAACAGGGAGTAATGATCCCCGAACCTAATGTTAAAGATCTTATGCTACGTAAAGACGTTGTCGAAGCCGTCAAAGAAGGCAAGTTCCACATCTGGTCGGTTGAAAACATCGCGCAGGGGGTTGAAATTCTGACTGGAATTCCAGCAGGAGAAAGCGATCCTGAAAATGGATATCCCGCTGATTCGATCTATGGCAAAGCTAACACCCGCTTGATTGATCTTGCCGAAGGACTAAAAAAATTCAACGCCCCAGATGATGAATCTAAAGAAAAGAAACTGTCTTCGGGTGGATGTTGTTCGGGATAAACCCGGCTCTTAAATTATATCTGATACAAATAAAGAGCCGCAGGTCAAATAAAGCCCTGCGGCTCTTTACCATACTGTCCTTCTAATCTATCTTGCCGATTCATCAGTAAAAAAAGGAATATAATATGCCAGATAAAACAGTTGGAATCGTTGCGGCTATGGAGCAGGAAGCAAAAGCTATTTGCCCTGTATCAGAAAAGAGTATGCTTGGAAGATTTGAACTGCTTTCAGGGATTTTACCGGGCGGAAATCTCTTTATGTGCATAATCTCAGGAATAGGAACTGAGCGGGCTGCGGAGGCGGCAAATCTACTTGCACAAAAAAAACCGAACCTGATACTCAGTGCCGGAGTTTCAGGAGGACTGGCTCGCGGAACATCTGCTGGAGATCTTTTAGCGGCTTCCACAATTCACTCAGAAATACCTGAGATTGAACCCTGGCATGAATCTGAACAGGATGCTGATACTCGTAAAGAACTCCTGCCGGCCTATAGACGAATTCCTTCCGGCCCCATGGTTACAGCCGCAGCTCCAGTGATGACACAACAAGAAAAGACTTCGCTCCACGACAAAACAGGAGCTCTTGCCGCAGATATGGAAAGCATTGCCGTGGCACAAGTTGCCGCAAAAGAAGGAATACCCTTCGCCTGTATTCGCGCTGTCAGTGACGCATCAACCAGAGCAATTCCAGCCGAATCTTTAAACGGAGTTACAGCCGACGGCAAAACACAACTGACTCCGATTTTAAAAGCAATTGCAAACCGCCCTTCCCTGATCCTTGAACTGATACCGATGGGAATGGATTATTCCAAGGCTCTTAAAAGCCTCGGTAAAATTTTTGTGTGAAAAAGAAGAAGAGCCTCCGGCGGCTTGAACCTTTTTGGGAAAAGTGTTCAAGACTCCCAAAACTTTTTAATAGGTTAGAAAGTCTAATAAAAAGAAACCTGTAATTACTACTTCAAATAAAAAATCCTCTCAAGCTTAGCTCCAGAGGATTTTTTTAATTAAAGTTAGCCCTTTGGCCGTCGGAGACAATTTAATCTAAATTTAAGCCCCTAAGAGCAAGCATTGCTCCTTTAATAGGACGCTTTACTGAATCGGCAACAGAGGTTGGTTCAAATCCGCAATGCACCATGCAGTTTGCACAGCGAGGATCGTTACCCACTCCGTATTTATCCCAATCAGTCTGTTCCATAAGTTCCTTGTAAGTTGGAACAAATCCGTCTTCAAGCAGATAGCAGGGACGCTGCCAACCATGCACGGAACGACAAGGATTTCCCCAAGGGGAACAGGAATAATCCTGATTTCCGGCGAGGAAATCGAGATAAAAGCTGCTGTGGCTGAAATCCCATTTTTTCCCTTTGCCGAGTCTAAAAATTTCGCGAAAAAGTTTTTTGCTCTGGTCACGAGTAAGGAAACTGTCCTGATCGGCTGCGGCTTCATAGCTGAACGCGGCTGAAAGAGTCATTCCATCAACACCAAGTCCGGTGAGGAAATCAAAGAACGCAGCTGCATTTTCAGGGGTCTGCCCACCGAAAAGAGTGGTATTCGTATTAACTCTGAACCCTTTGGATTTAAGCAATTTAATTGATCTGATTGCGGACTGGAATACGCCCTGCTTGCAGACAATATTATCATGCACTTCTTCCAAACCATCGAGGTGGATATTGAAAGTAAGATATGGACTAGGCTTAAACTGATTGATGCGTTCAGGAATAAGAATTCCGTTGGTGCAAAGATATACAAACTTTTTACGCCTGACTAATTCTTTGACAATAGCAGGAATTTCAGGATGCAGAAGAGGTTCGCCACCAGGGATTGAAACAATCGGTGCGCCGCATTCTTCAACTGCAGCTATACACTCGTCAAAAGACAAACGCTGGTTTAAAACTGATGCAGGCTGATTAATTTTTCCGCATCCTTTGCAACGCAAGTTGCACTGGAACAAAGGCTCCAGCATAAGAACCAACGGATAATGTTTATTCCCCTTAAGTGTCTGTGAAAGAATATATTTCCCAAGTCGAGCTATCTGTATTGCAGGAATTGCCAAAGTCCTATCCTCTTTGCCGCCCTAAAAACGGCGGGTTTATTATTTTTTAGCAGCAGGTGCTTTTTGACATGCGCCTACTAACTTCTCATATGTATCTGTTTTTAATGATTTCTTATCAAAACCTTTACTCTTTAAAGCCTGTGAAAAATGAGCACACGCTTTAGCTTTTTCACCATCTTCAAGCAAAGCAGCGCCGTATCCAAGGTGATTCAAATAAAAGTCAGGACTAATTTTTACAGCTTTCTCAAAATGAACTAAAGACTTACCGATATTTCCTACACTTAGTGGAGGAGAAGGAGCTTCTAAATAAAGCTCACCCAGCATACGGTCAGGTCCACCGAAATCAACTTCGGGAGAAAGCTTTTCAGCCAACAGTGCTTCTTGCTCCAAGACAGGCACAAGGTCAAGCCCACGCAAGGGCGAAAGTTGCGCCTCTTTACCAGCTAAAAACGCAGAAATATAATGTCCCACTCCGCTTTTAGGATTTTTCTTAAGATATGTATCGATAACTTTTCGCCCGGCAATAGCATCATCAGTTTTAGTAACTGTTCCACTTTCAAGCAACCAAGCATAACAAATTGCAGATTCAAGATTATCCGCATCCTTACTGCTGGCAGCAAGTGATTCAGCTTGTTTTAGGGTGCATGATTTCCAAAGAGAAACATCTTTTGTTTTATACTCAATCGTTGGGACTGTGGCAGTTGCACCGGTTTGAGCTGCACAACTGCAGATAAAACATCCTAAAATTGCGATCATCACGATGCGAAAGGATAAAATCATTTAAGCTCCTTATCAGCAGGTCCGAATCCGTTAGTCTGCAAAAGTTTCAGTAAACTTGCAGCCGCAGGATCGTCTTTCATATCAAGCAAAATCGCCTGAAGTCGAAAAGAATCATCAGTCACCTTGCCGAACCATACCACAGGACTGTTAGGAAGTTTCCCCGATTCGTAAACAACCTTCACACCGGAAAAACGATCCGTTCCGCTAAGCACCGAATACTGAACTGCGTTCAGACATACTCCGGCAGCCTTCCCTTTATTAACCCAGCGCAATTTACTGAGAGGCCTTGATGTCCCTTCAATTACGAGCTGATTTTCAACTTCATCTTTTTTAAAAAGGATTTTGCGGGATTCAGGAGTATAAAGCATAGAACCGAAAACAGTCCCTTTAATATCTTTCACAGAGTCCGGCCCGTCACACGGAGCCAGAATTCTCCAGACATCTTTATCAAGTCCCTGCGGCAAAGTGGATGCAATAGGGGTCATTATATATTTATCTGAGTAGCTAGTGAAAAACGTTAATCCACAAATACCCCATATCGGTTTATTCTCATCAAGATATTTAAGAGCAGGTTCCAATTCATTAAAATAAACACCGGTTGCAGGCTTACCAAGTTTTTCGGAAACATACTCTGCAAGTGAATCCATTACCGGCTGAGCATCTGCGGATGTTCCGGGCTGACCAGGCTCAATAATGACAAATTTAAATGATTCAGCCGCGCCAGCAGAAGAGACAGCACCCGCAACAGATAAAATCAAAATAAAAGTAATCGCTAATATTTTTCTTAACATTATAGATTTTTTCTCCCCTTAAACTGTTCGATCAGTCTGAAAACAGCAGGCAATATGACCATACATCCGACCATACAAGTTGCAGAGCCGACAACCATGATTCCGCCGAGGGAAGCAAGCCCTCTGTGATGAGCCAAAAGCAACCCGCCGAAACCAATCATTGTGGTACAAAAACTTAAGCCCACAGCAACAGGAGTACTCGTGTCGTAGAGTCGTTCACCTTTTGCAAGTTCTTTCCATCTGGCAAGAAAATGAACTCCGCCGTCTACTCCAATGGCGATAAGAACAGGGATCGCAAAGAAATTAGCTAAATTAAAACTTAATCCCGTCCCCCCCATCACTTCAAGTAACCAGAAAATACCTACAATCAAAGGAATAAGAGTAAGCAATACATAGCTTACACTGAATGAAGTAAAAAATAAAATTATTGATACCAATACAATTGTAAGCACGGCGGCTTCGGTGAATGTGTCACGCATAAGCAGTGAAGATTCAAGGACAACAACCGGAACGCCCGTAACTTCCGGATCAATTTTTCTAAGGTCCGCGACAAAAGATTTCAACAACTCAAAATCCCAGACATTGCCCACAGCAGCAATTTTAACCATAAAACTGCCGTCTCTACCTATATATAAAGAACGCAAATGTTCCGGCAGGTCGTCAGATTTTACAGAACGAACTTCTAAAATTTCTTTAATCCATTTGAATGAAGACGAAAGCTCACTTACCAAACGGGTCTGAATCGGCACAAGATTTTGAACAGCCGATGGATTTTTATCTATCAAAGCTATACAGGACGAAGCCTTATCCAAAAGATCTGAAACAAGCTGCAATTCTTCTTTCGCTCCGGCAGAAAACAACTTTTCCTCTATACCTTCGAGCGAATCCGTCAACTTTTCAAGTGAGCCTGAAACCTGATCAGACACAAGCGCCACAGGAGGTGCATTAAAATCCATGCCGTCTAAATACTTAGCTTCACCACGAAGAATCTGAGCCTTTTCCTTTTGACCTTCAGGCAAAAAATTCAAAATAGAATCAATCCTGCCCACCGAAGGAATATTTTTCAGTTGCTGCGTAAGAGCTGTAACGCTTTCTAGATCGGGCCTTGTCATAACCGCGAACCAAGTAGATTCGTCAGAGTCATTAATTAATTTATGTTCATACTCAACGGATTCAAGACCTTTTGCTTGAAGATCAAGCAGATTGTAATTAAATCCGGCATTCTTCAACCCCGGATAGGCAAGTGCCGACAATATCAAAGCGACAGCAAGAACTGATTTCGGGCGTGAAATAACCTTATCCATAAAGGGCATGGTCGCCATACGCGGATGAGATGAAGGGAAAAGATTACGTCTTCCGGCAATAAGCAAAAGTGATGGAAGAACCGTCAGCATGGAAATAAGACAGAAAATGATTCCGGTTCCACCAATAAGTCCAAGCTCGGCCAGCCCCACGAATTCCTGTCCTAACACGGCATAAAAAGCACATACGGAGGTTATTCCGCCAAGAAGAACACCCGGACCGGTATGCATCAATGATTCTTCAACCGCGTCTTCAGGCGAAAGGCCCGCAGCCGTACCCTCAACATATCGTAGAACAACATGAATACCGAAATCCACACCGATTCCGACGAGAACAAGCGCGAAAACAATAGATAAAAGATTAAGACTTCCCAGCGTTACCAGAGCAAATCCGAAAGTCCACGCCATGGCGCAAAAAAGGGAAAACATAACCAGCGCAGGCCTGAGCCAGCCATGAAGAACTATCATAAACAACAGCCCCACCAGCAGAACAGAGACAATTGAGGCAAGAGTCATATCGTCATTAGTGGTGATCATTTCATCAGCCGAAAGAACAGGCCGTCCGGTAAGTCCGGCGCTGACCTCTGGAAATTCTTCACGGGTCTGATTCAGAGAATCACGAACAACTTTAAGAGCCTGACCAATAACAGACATTGCCGCAAAATCTTTTTTAGGCAGAATACGCATGATCAGGAGTTTGCCGTTGCGGGTATAAAAATACTGCATTCCGGCTTTATCCAAATTCAACACAGGACCGGAATTTTCAGATAAAACAGTTCCCTTATTAAGGACACTTTCCATTTTTCCGACCAGCGAATCCAAAGCCCCCACCATGGGAATGAGCATTTCAGGATCAGCGGCTCCGCCCATATCTTTTTTACCGCTGAGCAGTTCCGCATTCATATCCAGAAACTTTGCCAGCCCCGGCCCATTGAACCATTCATTACCAAGCGGCCCTATATTGCGGGCAAGCTTAACAAAATCACGCAGTTCATCTTCCGAAGCAAACATCAATACGCCCGGCCCCATATCCCTTGCGGACATGGCATAATGAACTTCTCTAATTACATTAGGCTTTCCTTCAAGCTTCGATGCAAGAGATGAGGCAAAAAGAGCAGCCTGCTCCTTACCCTTATCTGTCCCGCCGGTCTCAATGACCACGAACATATATTCCTGATCGCCGAAATTCTTAATCTGCTCAAGATTTCGCTTCTGAAAAGGAAGGTCATGAGAAAGTAAATTATCCTGATCACTGTCCAGCTTAAGATACAAAGCGGAAGAAACTCCGCAAATAATAGCTAGAACAAGACCGCATATGACTATTGTTCCGGGGCAGGTGCGAACCATGCGCCAAATAACAAGAATCAAAAAATTCTGAATTTTTTTGAATATATCCACAGAAAATACGCCCGAAACTTTATAAAATATTCGGGTCTTTTCAATATGTTGAGAAGCGTCGGAAGCAGCTTTTAAACGAAGCTCAGACTACTAAGAAGTACGGGCTGTACGAATCCCCAGATCTTTAACGGTTTTCCAGCCTGAACCTGTGATTTTATGAGCTTCTTTCAGCACCGAGTCCATTGCTGCGAGAAACTTGTCTACGTCATCATCATTAATCATTAGCGGCGGAAGAATTTTAACAGTATCAAGACCGTGCCCGGCAACCTGACTTAAAATATCATGCTTCTCAAGCAACGGCATGGTTATCATCTGACAGAACAAATCATCATTCATTTTATGAAGCAGCTTCCAGCTTGCTTTAAGAGCCAAAGACTTTGGTTCGCCGAACTGCATCCCGATCATAAGTCCTTTTCCGCGAACTTCGGTCAACATTTCATACTTTTCAGCAAGTTCCCGCATTCCTTTAATAATACGCTCACCCAGTCTGTCAGCATTCTCTGAAAGTTTTTCCTGTTCAATTATTTCAATTGTTGCCAGTCCGGCTGCCATAGCAAGATCGTTCTGACCAAAAGTATTTGAATGAGCAAAACATCTTTCCATTGAATCAAAAATTTTAGCATGTATAGCACGGGTGGTAATAACAGCTCCAACAGGAATATAACCACCGGAAAGAGCTTTAGAAATTACCAATATATCAGGCTTAACACCCCAGTGGTCTACTGCGAACATTTTACCGGTTCGACCCATTCCGCACTGAACTTCGTCGGCAATCATCAAAGTGCCGTAACGATCACATAATTCACGCGCGCCTTGAAGATATCCATCTTCGGGCACAAAAACGCCCTTGCCCTGAACTGTTTCAAAGATAAAAGCACCGACATCACCACCGGAAAGAGCTTTCTCAAGAGCATCTAAATCATTAAAAGGAACTCCTGAACAGTCCGGCAGTAAAGGTTCATTTCTACCCCTGAACTCTTTATTACCATTCACAGAAAGCGCACCGAGAGTCAGTCCATGAAAAGCATGTTCACAATGAACGAGTTTATGGCGCCCTGTGGCCTGTCTCGCAAATTTAAGAGCTCCTTCAACCCCTTCCGTTCCGGAATTGGTAAAAAAGACAGCTTCAAGGTCGCCCGGAGCTAACTCAGCAAGCTTTTCAGCAAGCATTCCCGACAGCACTCCCAAATCCATTTGAACAAGACTGGCTGTTTTAGCATCAATAGTTTCATGCAGAACCTCAGCAACATGAGGGTGATTACGACCTATATTGTAAACTCCGAATCCCGCGAGAAAATCCAAAACTTTCTTTCCCTTTGCATCTGTCAGATACGCACCTTCGGCAGACACGTAATTCCGGTCATATCCAATTACTTCCAGAACCCTGACGAATTGAGGGTTAACATATTTACGATGAAGATCGTAAGACTCTGTAATTCTTGATTTATATTTACTAACAATATCAGAAATCATCGTTTTAAACTCCACTATAATTTTACTGTCATTTATTCTGTTTAAAGAGAATTATGGAAAATACTCTGCTTGCTCTCCGCGGTCAATGGCTTGCCACTAATTTTGATGCTTGACAACAAAGTTGCCAAAACCGCCTTTGACCTGTAGATTTATGCATATCATAACGACCTATAAAACAGGCTTAAATAAAAATCGCTGCCTGCAAAGGAGGCTACAAATAATGAGTAAAGTAGTAAGGGCTGAAACAGCCGGTTTTTGTATGGGAGTCGACCTTGCTCTCAACAAATTGGACTCACTAATTGAAAACAAGGACCGCGGATCTATCTATATTTTAGGACCGATCATTCACAACCCGCAGGTACTTGAAGAATATGAAAAAAAAGGCGTAATAACTGCCAATTCAGCTGACGAAATCCCCAGAGGATCTTTTGCTGTAATCAGAGCACACGGAGTTCCGCAAAACGTTGAAGAAGAACTTCGCGAAAGAGGCATAAACGTAATAGACGCAACATGCCCGAAAGTAAAAAAAGCACAGCTCCTTATTAAGCGTAACACTACTGACGGACGCATCCTCCTGCTTTACGGTGAAGACAGCCATCCTGAAGTTAAAGGACTTTTAAGCTATGCCCCCTCCGGCACGTGTCTCTTCGACAGCACAGAAGAGCTCAAATCTATCGAGTTGGATCCTTCAAAAAAATACTGTCTTGCAGCACAAACCACTCAAGACCGTATTATTTATGACGAAATAATTCAATACCTTGAAAGTAAAGGGCTTGATGTAATTGTGCTTAACTCCATATGTGACGCAACCCGCCAGCGGCAGGAAGAAGCTATAGCACTCTCCAGCAAAGTCGATCACATGATAGTTGTCGGCGGACGCATCAGCGGCAACACCCGCAGATTAGTTCAGGTTGTTGAAGCAACCGGAACAAAGTGTACTCATGTAGAAATAGCCGAAGAACTCCCCCTTAATGGGCTTAAAAATTTCAAAACAATAGGACTCACAGCCGGAGCTTCTACTCCCAAAAGGCTTGTCGACAGCATTCAGCAGATTCTTGAAGAGCTTTAATTAAGACCTATTTATTTCTACCTGTTAACAACAAAACAGCCCGCAATTTATATTAAAAATTGCGGGCTGTTTTAGTAACAATTTAAATTCAAACGGTTCTATACATCCCGCCCCTTATCAATCACTGCGGAATTCCATGTATAGTTTTTAAATCCCTGCTTAAAAAACAGGGAATATAAAACCGGACACAAAATCAGAGTCAGCACAGTAGCAAACATCAAACCGGACATAATGCAGTTTGCCATCGGCCGCCACATTTCGCCCCCTTGTAACGAGAGCGGAACCATTCCGATAATCGTAGTCGTCGCGGTCATAATAATCGGCCTTGCTCTTTCAAGGGAGGCAAGCACGATTGAATCAGCTAATTCAATACCCTTACCACGCTGCATTTCGATTCTATCTATCAACATAATCGCATTGTTAACAATAATTCCAAGCAGACTGATCATTCCCAGCATTGGCATAAATCCGAAAGGAGAATTAGTGAGAATCATCCCCGGCGTAATTCCGCACATCATGGGCGGCAACGTCAGAAGGATGATAAGCGGCCTTCTGAACGAGTTAAACTGAAAGATAAGGACAAGAACAAGCAGCCCCATTGCCAGAGGCATGTTGGCGTTAATTGATTCCTGACTCTCCTGACTCTTTTCAAACTCGCCGCCGTAACTGACCGAATATCCCATTGGCCATTCGGAAGATTTCATCATTTTTTCTATCTTCGGACGCACAGCATCAAGCGTTTGCAATGCGAAATATCCATCATACAGATCGGCCTTAACTGTCATTGTCCGAGTCTGATCTCTGCGGCGAATATCAGAAGGCTGCCAAACCAGTTCAGATGTGGCTATCTGACTGAGCGGTACACTTCTGCCGTCCTGATATGAATAGACATTTATACTTTCAAGCTTATCAAGTCTGTTACGAAAAGAATCTTCACTTCTAAGTACAATCGGAATATTAACATCACCCTCGCGATACGTAGAAGCCTGATAGCCGCTCATGCCTGATTGAAGGCTCATTGCGACATCAAAACTTGAAAGTCCTGCTTCACGCGCCTTATTCTGATCAACATCAACCACCATCTTTTTAGCCCACTGCCCCCAGTCATCCCAAATACGGGCAACTCCGGGAGTAGCTTCCAGCAAGAACTCAATCTTATCTCTTAATGCGTACAATGTTTTTTGATCTGGCCCGGAGATACGAATCTGAACAGGCGCTCCGACAGGTGGGCCGTTCATCAATTTTTTAAGGCTGAAATCTGCATCAGGGTAATTGCTTTTAAGTTCCGTGCGAGTTCTGGCTATAAGCTTATCCACATCTTCAATGGCTCTGGTGTTAACAATAAAAGTTGCCAGATTGTCATTGCGCTGTTCGAGGTTAAGCGGCAGATACCACCTTGGACCACCATGACCTATAAAGGTTCCGATACTATCCACCCCTTCATCTGCGAGCAGATACTTCTCAAGCTTTGCAACTTCCTCAGCTGTAGTGCTTATATCCGAACCGAAAGGCTGCCAGAAATCTATTGTAAACTGCGCTCTTTCATTAGGCGGAAAAAACATTTTCGGAACAAATTGAAATCCCCAGAAAGCAGCGATACATCCGACCAGCACCAGAGAAAGAAAAGCCGTGCGATGTTTTAGACAGAACAATAGTAAACTTCTGTAGACGTTATACATACGACCTGAAAATGTCTGAATTACTACTTTGGGCTTGAGTACATAAAAACAAAGCATGGGGATCATGGTCATGGATAAGGCCCATGAACATAACAGGGTCAATGTAACAACCACAAAAAGAGAAAAACAATATTCCCCAACCGTACTTTCAGCGAGCGGAATGGGAAGAAACGCAAAAATAGTAGTCAGAGAAGCGGCAAGAAGCGGCATCCAGAGTTCTGAAACAGCTCCGATAACAGCCTTCATTCGATCTTCGCCAGCCGCAAGCTTTACCAGAATAGCCTCTGAAACGACTACTCCGTTATCAACTAAAATCCCCAGTGATATTATCAAAGAAGCAATTGATATTCTTTGTAAAGCCACATCAAAAAACGGCATCAATGCTATACATCCGAGCATGGCCATCGGGACCAGCGACCCCGCAACAAGGCCAGTCCTGAATCCTGCAAATGCGAGAATAACTAAAACTACAAACAGAAAAGATTCAAGTAGATTGATCATAAAATTGTTAACAGCCGTTTCTACATATTCCGGCTGATACACGACAATATTATAATTCATGCCGTGATACAGATTCGCTGAAAGCTGATCAAGCTTTGCTGTGACTCTCTTGCCCAACTCCATGATATTATTGCCGTCTGCCATTGAAACGGCAAGCATAATGGCGGGAGCACCGTTATAACGGCTCATTACAGACGGCGGATCGGCAAAACCTCTGGAAACCTTTGTAACATCGGAAAGTTTCATGCTGGACTTCATGCCTTCAAGCCTCATTGAAAGGGAAGCAATGTCGTCTACAGACTTAAATTCTCCGGTCGGTTCAATGGAAATTCTGTCGGGCCCTACTTTGGATGAACCGCTCGGTCTTATGGAATTCTGATGATCAATCATCTGTCCCACGGCAAATGGGCTTACCCCTGCCGCAGCCATACGCGAGTTGGAAAAATCGATATAAATTCTTTCGTCCTGAAGGCCCCAGCGATCAACCTTCCCAACGCCTGAGACCATCAGCAATTCATCACGGGTATAATCCGCAACATCCTTAAGTTCACGATATGAAAAGCCGTCCCCCGTCAGCGCAATAATAATACCGAATACATCTCCGAATTCATCATTGATGACTGGAGTCATCGCCTCTGACGGTAAAGTCGGCTGAGCATCCGAGACTTTGTTACGCAGCTTCTGCCACATGGGATTCATATTTTTGATGGAAGCATAAAATTCCACTTCGATAATAGAAATCCCCGTCATTGACTGAGAACGGACTACTTTGACATCACCGATTTCACGAATTTTCTCTTCAAGTTTATCCGTGACAAGTTCCTCAACACGCTGAGGAGAAGCCCCGGGAAAACCGGTTATCACCACCCCGGTCCGGATAGTAAAATCCGGGTCTTCCGCCTTGGGAATATTCATAAAAGTCATTACCCCGCCCAGCGCTATGAGCAGGAAAATGGCAATCGATGTGCGATTATTTTCAATGCACCACTTTGCAATGTTCACGAAAGATCTCCGACTGTTTTAACCTTCATGCCATCCTTAAGAGAATGAACTCCACGCGTCACAACAGTCTCACCGGCCTTTAAGCCTTCTTTTATCTGAACACCTATAGGAGACAATGAACCGATATCAACCTTGCGCAACTTCACAATAGTACTATTTTCAACAACCCAGACATGGTTGCTGCCATCTGGATTACCTACAACAGCTGACGGTGGAACAAATATATGACTGCTTCCTGTGCGCCCGGCAAAATTGACATCCCCTGACATCCCGCTACGGAGAAGTTTATCAGAGTTATTCAGGTAAACCTTAACCGGAAAAGAAGCCCTCTGATTAGCTCCGATACCGACCTCCATGACAATGCCTTTCATAACTTTTCCGGGCAGCGCATCAAAAGTAACTTCCACATCTTCCCCTTCGCTGACTTGCGAAATCAAAGTATCAGGAAGTAATATACTCATCTTCATCTGCCGCCCTGCGTTAAAAACAATTACACCCTGTCCAGATTGAACATTTTGATGAATATTAACATTTACCTTGCTTACCCAACCATCAAAAGGAGCTATAAGAACTGTATATTTAAGTTTTTTACGGGCGATATCGAGCATCTTTGCCGTGGCATTCAGATGAGCTTCCTGAGATTTAAAGTCAGCAACGGCCTGATCCAGCTCACTCTTAGATATTACCTTACGGTCATAAAGCTGAGCAACTCTGTCCACATCGGCTTTTGCGCGGGTAAAATTTGCACGGACCTGTTCAAGCTGAGCTTCTATCTGATTAACTTCCAGCTCATAGTCAGCGGGGTCAAGCTGAGCGACAACATCACCGGCGCTGAATTTTCTGCCGATCTGGTCACCGGGAAAAGATATAATTTTTCCGCCTACACGAAATGAAAGTTCCGATTCAAGAGCATCTTCCGCAGTACCGGAAAAGGTCCATTGCCTGTCGGAAAGAGATTCTCCTACCTGCATTATTTTTACAGGGCGTATAATTTCCTCGACAGATCCCTGCTTAGTCTTGCATCCGGCAACAACTAAAAAACTCAAACACAAGACTGTAAGTATTACTTTATTCATTTTCACTATTCCTGACAGCCTACAAAGGAGACTGCTCTTCTACACAAAACTTCTGTGATTATTTCTATATTTTCAGGTGTATATTCATCCCAGCCAAGTCTTGTCATAAGTACCTTCGGATTAACAAACTTTAGAACCATTCCCATAAGGGCAGTACCTACAATCAATCGTTCTTCTTCAGAAACCTGACTCTCCATTGCAACGGCAAGAAGCTCTCCCAAACTCTCAAATGTCGGAGTAAAGAGATATTCATCAAGCATTGGATATAATTCACTCGGAGCAGCAAGCTCTCTTGTAATAATAAGTGCAGCCCACATCGTTTCCTGGCTTCCTGCCGATCGCCTGATAAAGAAACCGAAATACCATTTAACTAAATCACTTTTTGTAAATTTATTCTGTTTCACCATATCAACACGCTCACGCACTTCTTCCAATGATGGAAATATTTCGCTCCTGCGTTCAATCATACTTTGTAAAATAGCCTCATAAAGTCCAAGTTTACCGCCGAAATGATAACCGACCGTGGCAAGATTTATCTCCGCTTCCATAGCAAGATTTCGCATGCTCACGCCTCTGAAACCATTCAATGCGAACAACCTTGCTCCAACCAGCAAAAGCCGCTGGCGAGTCTCTTCCCCCCGTGACTTTTTATTCTTCGGTCCCTTGGATATATCAGCCATATTAAAAACCTCTTATTAATTTGAGTTAATAAAAGTTAACTACACGCCACTCAAAAGTCAAACGTTTGTTTAAAACTATTGTTTAAATACAGTAAATTACACACAACACATTATAAAATATGAATTAAAAAGAGTTGTCTCCAATCTTCAAATTAAACTTTCATTCTGCGATACAATAATTTATTTCAAAAATATAAACCGATAGATTATGAAGAAAGAAACAGGAGAATAATTATGACAGCACTGCTCGTTATCGATATGCAACAAGGCGTATTTGAAGGGAATAAAAAAAGATTTGATTCAGCAAATATTATTGAACGCATAAACCTGCTGATAGATTATGCACATCTAAAAAACATTCCAGTCATCTTTATTCGCCACCACACTCCGGCAGAAGATGATCTTAAATATGGCTCTGACGGCTGGCAGATTCTTCCCGCCATGCATAAAAAAGACTCAGACATAATCGTTGAAAAAACATGCTGTGATTCTTTCTGCAAAACTGATCTTGAAGAACAACTCAATAAGCTTGGTGTGAAAAAACTGATTGTAACAGGATGCTGCACAGACTTTTGCGTAGATACAACAGTTCGCGAAGCCGCCAGCAAAGGATTTGAAGTAACGGTAGTATCAGATGCACATACCACTGCCGAGAAACCATATCTTGAAGCAAAAATTATTATAGAACACCACAACTATGTATGGTCTGAGATGGAAACACTGCATCCAATTAATGTTCGCCCTGCTGCGGAAATAATCAAATAAATAAAGCCCCCTTAAAGCTTGCTTTAAGGGGGCTAAATATCAATTAAAACGCTATCTTATTAACTTACGCAGAATCAACTTATCCTTGTCGTTTCCAGCACTGCATCAATAGTTTTAAGCCTGTTTAATGCGCGATGCAGATGTCCGAGGTCGCGAACTTCTACTGTGAATTCCAGTAATGAAATACCATCCACATCAGACTTAAATGTGCCTGAATCAATATTCACGTCCTGCTCAGCCAAAACAGAACAGATTTTTGCAAGCAGCCCTTTGATATTTTTACAACGGATACTTATCTGCGCAGGATGAGAATCCTCTTCCTTTCCACCGGACCATGAAACGCTTAAGAGGCGTTCTTCCTCAAGGCTTTTTACATTCGGACAGGTTGCGGCATGAACAACCACTCCACGCCCACGACTGATATACCCAATGATAGGTTCACCGGGCAACGGAGTACAGCAACCGGCAAAACGAATAAGAACATTATCAACGCCTTCAATCTCAATTGAATTAGCGACATTCTGGCTCTTATCTTCATTTACATGCGGTTCATGGATCTCAGCCTCTTCCGGCTCACCCTCAATATTGTTGATTACCGCATAAAGCCGGCGCAAAACTTTCTTGGGAGTAATTCGCGAATATCCGATATTTGAAAGTAAATCATCAACATTTCCACATGAAAATTCATCCGCAAGCATGACAAAATAACCGTCTTTGACAGCTTTAGGGACATTAAGATTCATGCGGCGGCCTTCTTTCTCAAGCATCTCTTTAGCCAGACTGATAGAGTGCTCTCTTTCTTCAGTCCTGATGTAATGCTTGATACGGGTACGGGCCTTTGCAGTCTTTACAAACTTAAGCCAGTCACGACTAGGCTTACGTTTTTTATCAGTAAAAATTTCTACAGTGTCACCATTTTTAAGAGCTGTTGTCAGCGGCACAAGTCTGCCGTTAACTTTAGCTCCCGTACAATGATTTCCGACATCAGTGTGGATAGAATACGCGAAATCTACAGGAGACGCGCCATCCGGCAGTTCTTTAATATCACCGCCGGGTGTGAAAATATAAACTTCGTCATTAAACAGATCAAACCTGAGCGAGGACATAAATTCGCGAGGATCTTCAAGCTCACGCTGCCAGTCCATAATCTGCCTGAGCCATGAAAAACGCTCAGCATCTCTATTCTGTTTTGAAGAGCTAGTGCCGGATTCTTTATATTGCCAATGAGCGGCAACACCATATTCAGCAACCTTCTGCATTTCTTCAGTACGAATCTGAATCTCAATGCGCTCCCCTTCGGGACCGACAACGGTCGTATGCAAACTCTGATACATATTTGCTTTAGGAATAGAAATATAATCCTTGAAACGTCCTGCAACAGGCATCCACATGGAATGAACCAGTCCAAGGACTGCGTAACATTCCTTCACAGATTCAACTACGACCCTGAAAGCTATGATGTCATGAACTTCATCAAGTTCAAGTCCCTGACGCACCATTTTATTATAAATGCTATATTTATGCTTGGTTCTACCGTTAATAGAACCTTTGAGTTCGTTGCTTTCCAAAACGTCATGCAAAAGACCCAGCACTTTATCAACATATTCTTTACCCAGAGTATGCTGGCGTTCAAGGCCGTCGGTAATATTCTGGTAAATATCCGGTTTTAAATAGTAAAGACAAAGGTCTTCAAGATCGCGCTTAACCATGTACAGGCCAAGCCTGTTAGCAAGCGGAGAATAAATATCCAGTGTTTCCTGAGCTATTAAAAGCTGCTTGTAACTCTTCTGGAAATCCAGAGTACTCATATTGTGCAAACGGTCAGCAAGCTTAACCATAAGTACGCGAATATCTTCAGCCATAGCCAGAATCATTTTACGGATATTTTCTGCTTTCGCTATCGCTTTGGACTCAAAATCCATCATCCCTATTTTGGTCACGCCGTCGACAATATCCGCGACCTCTTCGCCGAACAGATCCGCAATTTCATCAATTGTTGTATCTGTATCTTCAACTGTATCATGAAGAAGACCTGCTGCAACAGTAGGTTCATCCATCCGCATATCAGCTAAAATCTTTGCAACATGAAGAGGGTGAGACAAATAAGGCTCACCTGAAAGACGCACCTGTCCTTCGTGAGCGCGCGCAGAGAACACATAAGCTCTCCGAATGAGATCCATATCAGGATCATCAATATAGGTACTGACTATATCAGTAATTTCATTAATTCTTATCATCTTATTGCTGTATCCTGAGCTTCTTCTGGGATGAGGTGGGTATCCACCAGCTGTTTGAATTGTAATCGAGTCCTGCGGGGGCAATTTTCAACCCTTTAATCCGGCTCTGATATATGGGAAGCGACATTTCTACGTAAAGAAAACAATACGGCTGCTCTTCGTGCATTATTTCCTGAATCCGGTCATAAATAACCTTACGCTCTGCCTGAGCTAAAGTTGTACGGCCTTTTTCCAAAAGTTCGTCAAGTTCAGCGTTACGGAATTTTACAAAATTAAGTCCACCGGGCACGGCCTTTGAAGAGTGCCATACATCATAAATATCTGGATCTTGAAGGATATTCCAACCAAGAATGGTTGCATCAAACTGCCCTTTATTAATAAACTCCTTAATAAAGGCGGCCCACTCAACTGTTCTTATCTGAACATCAATACCGACATCCTTAAGACGGTTCTGAATAATTGTTGCGGCCTTAATTCGCAAGGTATTTCCCTGATTTGTCAAAATAGTAAAAGCAAAAGGGATTCCTTCACGGTCAAGAATGCCATCTCCGTCTGTGTCTGACCAGCCAGCCTCTTTCAAAAGCTCTATAGCTTTCTCCGGGTGATACCCATACGGCACAAGCTTATCATTAAACACCCATGTACCGGGCTTATAAGGGCCGATTGCGGGGTAACCAAGTCCTAAAAGCACACCTTTAACTATTTCTTCTTTATTTATAGCATAAGAAATAGCCCGTCTCACGAGGACATCTTTAAAAAATTTACTTTCCGTATTGAAACCAAGATACACATAAGAAAAAGAAAGATACTTAAATTTCTGAAAATCTTTTTCCCAGCTTTTACCTACAGTCTGAAACAGATACTGCTGAGGAGTAAGCCCCATGCTGTCCAATTTTCCGGTTTTAAGTTCTAAAAACTGAGTTGAAAGATCAGGAATGATTCTGTAAACGATCTCATCAATATTAGGACGCCCCTCAAAATAATCCTCATTTGCCTCAAGTATAAGTCTCTGACCGGGAATCCATTCCTTAAGCTTATATGGCCCCGCCCCTATGGGTGCACGGGCATACCGAGTTTCAGTCAGTTTCTCATTTTCAAGCAAATGTTTGGGCAGAATATGATGCGCCCATGTTATCAGCGAGCGGGCAAAAACTTTATCATAAGTAACTTCAAATGAATACTTACCCGTAAGCTTAAATTCTTTGATATTCAGATAATCCGCAGCGTAAGCTGTTGGAGTATTAGGATCAATCATAAGTTTATACGTAAATTCAACATCTTCAGCAGTAAGAGGCACACCGTCAGTCCATTTTATATCATCACGCAGAGTGAATTTTAACAGCTTGCCATCATCAAGAACCTCAAAAGATTTTGCTGCCTCACCAACTAATTCAATATCTTTGTTGTACTTTAGTGGAGAAACAAATAACTTGCTTGCTACGGAATGGCTTGCACTGTCCGAAGACAAGGCCGAAATAAGATTTATCGGCTCCGCAAGAATCGGTTCAGTAAGCCTCCCACCGTAAACAGGCTCACTTTTTTCCGTGGACGTGACAGAACTTTCAAGAGAAGTCCCTTTTTCTGCATCCTGCCCGGGGGCTTGTCCGCATGAAGATAAAAATAAAAGACAGCCGGATAAGACAAAACAGACTACACTTTGAATCATGTTTTCCTTGTTTTTTTATAGAAAATATTTGATAAAATTAGTTAAACTGCTATGACTAAACAGTATGGACTAATGTGCTTAAAAAGCCAAGCAATGTGTGGTAACGGATTGACCAAAACGTTTTTTTACCTTACGGAAACACCGTAACAAGCAAATTCCAAACAACACTTTATTATAAACAATATCAACCATTATGCAATTACTTACTAAAGATAGAGTTCGGGGGTCCAAGTAAGGATGTCTCAAAATGAAGAAGCAGTCGTAAAAAAGATACTCAAAGATTTTGTGTCCAATACCGTTCCGGAATATATTCTGGACGGCTCTCGCACTATTGTAAATTCCGGCGGAGTACAAAAGCTAGATTTAAAAAAACGTGAACGCTACTGGGATGTGGACTCTTCCATTCAAGGCGATGACTTTCAGATATACACATCCGAACTGGGACTGAATCTGGCTGAAGAAAATATAAACCATTACTGCAATTGCCCGGATTCTTATTCCGGCGTCTGTAGACATGTCGGTGCCGCAGCTTTAAAACTTTTGCTGACACTTGATTCCGAAGAAGAAAAAGCGGAATCAAGCAAGCAGGCTGACTGGCGTCAAAATTTCAGATCATTTTTTTCTACAGAACTTGAACCTGAAGCAGGTAAACATTATATAATTTATCGCATGTACCCTGAACCGGAACGGCTTCAGGTGTCATTTTTCAGAGCCAGACAAAATAAATCAGGACTTTCACAGGTTCAAAATGAAGTTGATCTCGAAAGCATCATTGCAAATCCGGAATGGAGCGAAACATCTCCCAACCTTCCGCTTGTAGCCGAACAGATCGGCCATTATCTTGACTACCGCGGACACAGAGTTGATATCCCGGCAGGCCTTCATGCCTGGTTTTTCAGAGCCGTAAAAGATGAATATTACATTTTCCTGCGCGACACGGACATTCCCATCCGTATCGAAAGCCGGACTATGCAGCTTAAATTATCTCCGCAGCTTGCAGAAGAAGGTCTCAGCTTTGATATTCTGCTTTCCGATGAAGGCAAACCTCCGTTTTCTATTATGGATGATGATGAGGTCTTCTTTTATGGCAGACTACCGCTATGGGTATATTGGAAGCATGGATTCTACCCTGTCCAGACAACTTTAGACCCTAAACTTGTACAGGAAATGAGGATTCAGAATCCTTCAATTCCACCCGGAGATATTCCTGAATTTCTTGATCGGGTATGGACACAGATTCCTGTTTCCGACCTTTATGATCACGAAGAATTTCTTGAAAAAATGCAACCGTTCTTTGTTCCGGCAGGCTTCAATCCGAAGCTTTACCTGAATGAAGAAGGTAGCCTGCTGACCATCAGGATCGATAATATATATGAGACTGAGCATGGTGAAGTCAGCATGCCCGAACCTAATCCTGATCTGCAAACCGGCAGTTATAAAGATGGAGAAAAATCTTATCTGGTTCGTCGCGCTCAGGATGAAGAGGCTATGCTTTTCTCTGAACTCAGAGATATGGGTTTCCAGCCGAGAAACAATTCTACATGGTTCATGGAACAGGAAGCTGCAATCACATTCCTGCTTGATTTCTATCCGCAGCTAGTTGAAGCCTACAGAATTTACGGTGAAAAAAACCTTACACGCTACAAAGTAAGATTAACCAAACCGCAAATAGTTGCTGAAATAGATACGGATGATGACAATAAATGGTTCAACCTCGATATTACTGTCGAGTATGACGACCAGCGTGTTCCTATCGATAAAATATGGGAAGCATGGAGTCAGGGTAAACGTTATGTACAGCTTAAAGACGGCTCATACACAAGTCTGCCTGAATCTTGGCTCAAAAAACTGAGCCACAAGCTTAAAGCTCTCGGGTATGATCCGGACCAGCCTCCAAGGGCTACGTATGAACAATACGAAACTCCGATTCTGGACAAAATTATTGAAGATCTTCCTGACACCAAAACTGATGAACAGTTTGTCAAACTAAGGGAAAAAATTCATAATTTCGAAGAGATAAAACAGCTTGAACCTCCTAAAGGTCTCGATGCGACATTGCGTCCATATCAGCTTCAGGGCTTAAGCTACTTGAATTTCCTGCGTGAATACCACTTCGGAGGAATTCTCGCGGATGAAATGGGACTTGGTAAAACCATTCAGACCCTTTCTTTCCTTCTTTCGCTTTATGAAAGAGATATAAAAGGACCGAATCTGATCATTGTTCCGACCTCAGTTCTTCCCAACTGGGAGCGTGAAGCTAAGAAATTCGTTCCTCAGCTTTCAGTCTTGACTATCTACGGGTCCAGACGTGAAGAACTGTTCAAACAGATCAGCACATCCAACATCGTAATTACGACGTACGCATTACTGCGCAGAGATCTTGAAGAACTGCTCAAGCGGGAATACACATCTGTAATTCTCGACGAAGCACAGAACATTAAAAATCCGAATACCATTACCGCAAAATCTGTGCGTCAGTTAAAATCTGACATGAGACTCTGCCTTTCCGGTACTCCGATTGAAAATAATCTATTTGAACTATGGTCCCTGTTCGAGTTCCTTATGCCCGGATTCCTCAGTTCACAACACGCTTTCCAGCGCGGCATAATTAAACCGATCAAAGACGGTGACGAAGAGGCTCTTGATTACCTCCGTACCAGAGTTAAACCGTTCATTCTTCGCAGAACAAAATCTGAAGTGGCGAAAGACCTTCCGCCTAAAATCGAAACTGTTCATTACTGCGACCTCATCGAAGAACAGCGTGATCTGTACAATGCTCTGGCTAAACGCCTTAGAGATCAGGTTCTCAAAGATGTTGATCAAAAAGGTATGGCAAAAAGCCAGATGTCCATCCTTGATGCACTTCTCAAACTCAGACAGATCTGCTGTCACCCGAGACTACTCAAACTCGACATGCCCGGTTTTTCAACCAATCTTCCGTCCGGTAAGTTTGATGCCTTCAAAGACCTCATCTTTGATATAGTAGAAGGCGGACATAAAGTTCTTGTTTTCTCGCAGTTTGTGCAGATGCTTCATATCATCCGCTCATGGTTGACCATTAAAGAAATTCCTTTCACCTATCTTGACGGTTCCAGTAAAGACCGCTTCGAGCAGGTGGATAAGTTTAACGATACTCCTGAAATCCCGATCTTCCTGATCTCCCTCAAAGCGGGTGGAACAGGTCTGAACCTGACCTCAGCTGACTACGTTATTCATTATGACCCATGGTGGAACCCGGCTGTTGAAAATCAGGCAACTGACCGTACTCACCGTATCGGTCAAAAGAGACAGGTTTTTGCTTACAAGCTGATCTGTCAAAACACAGTTGAAGAAAAAATTCTTAAACTGCAGGAAATGAAAAAAAGTGTTGCGGACGCAATTATTCCCGGTCAATCAGCACTCAAGTCTCTCACTCGAGATGATCTTGAAATGTTATTTGAAATTTAGATTTCGCGTAACAAAATCGTCACAGAAAAACTTAATAACCCCGGGTTCTTTAAATAGAACTCGGGGTTACTTTTTTGATGAAACAGAGTACGGTGCAATCATTCAGCTTTTAACTTTCAGGAGATTCTAATGCTTACCGATGAAAAAATTCCTGTTATAGCCTTTGTCGATAACCCTGAACATTACCAAAAATCAGAAGTAACTAATGATCTTAATATAAAATATTGTGCAAGTTTAGACCTCTTCCTTAACGAAGTACTTGAAGAAAAATTTGCAGGACTGATTCTCGACATCCCAAAAGTAATGAAAACACCAATTTATGAACGCAATAGAATTTTCTCTATCAGCGCTGAAAGACCGTTAATAAGAACTAAAATTGAATCCAACAAAGCCGTTTTTGTCGACGATCCGTCAAATTTTAAACTATGTTGCAGAGAAAAAACCAGGTCTATGACCCGCATAAATGAAAGGGTAGAAGTTAATATTCCAATATTGATAAGCTCTGAAAATGATCCGGCAATGGCCAATAGTTTTAATGGAATTATCCAAAACATTTCTGAATCAGGTTGCTTTATTAATACAGATGTAGATCTTTTTGATCAGGATTTTATATATTTAAGATTCGACAATATTTCCAACAAACTACCTATATACGTAGGAATCCGCTGGACAAAATCAACAAAAGACAACTTAGAGGGAGTCGGTGTAAAATTCATAACTATGACAGAGGATCAATCTTCTGAGCTATTGACCAAATACATTAATCCCAACCTGAAAAACAACAATGCCAAAGACAGAAGCCACGCCACAGGCTAAATAATAATGAGGGATCATGATAAAAGTCCGCTCGTTTTTGATCCACATAGTAAAATTCGCAACACACCTTGCGTTGTCATCTGTACTTTTCAGCGGATGCGCATACTTCGGCAATCCCATCAATGCGGCCATAGAACTGAATAGTGAAAGACAATATGAACAAGCAGTACAGCAATTAAATCATGTAATTGAATCGGACGCATCGGCTATTACCAAAGCACAAGCTTTCATGCTTAGAGGAAAATCTTACATAAAATTACACGAATATAGATATGCATACCGCGACTTGCAGGTTGCATGGAAAGTATCATGCGACCTTTACCAGAATTCTCCGGATTATGAACTTACGCCTCCGAACTCCACTTCCAATTCATCTGAACCAAATCCCGGATCAACGTCTGCCGCCCCATTTCATCCAGCTCATGCCTGTGTAGAAACTATTCCGTTATTAATTGATGAACTAAAACCGTTCACAAGCGATTTCGCAGCCATAATGGCTACACAGGATGCTTCGGCAATCATTAAAAAGATGTTTCCGGAATTATTAAAAAAAATATCACAGTAGCATACGACCTAACACCTTACAAATATGCATTAAATTAAACAAAGACTTTCTGATAATATCATGTATTATAATAAGAAGAAGAACACTCTCAGTTTAAATCTCTTTGTATAGTTATTTTTTTTGATAAATAGTCAATAAATACAAGGGCACGACTGTTGAAAATTATATTTTGTTATTATTCGTATTGACATTTATTGCTACCGTCCATAAATGCCGTTTTCTGACAGTTGAAAAACACTTTGTTTTCCAACTACCCGGTACGGGAGCACCCCCGATTTACTTTTCATATGGAGGATTTATGAGTGACCCATACACTGGAAAGATGGACCGCTGAACGGTCTACAGAACTCTACGGCGTCCGCGAATGGGGCGCTGGATTCTTCGGCGTCTCCGATAATGGAGATCTTCAGGTTTCTGCCGACCCCGGTCATTTCGATCATGCGGTCAGCATACCGGAGATAATCGCCGGCATTCAAGAACGCGGATTGGGCATGCCTGTCCTTCTGCGCATCGAGAATATCCTCGACACCCAGATATCCCTGCTTAACGAAAGCTTTATTTCTGCCATCGGAAGCCTCGGCTACCGCGGGGCATATCTCGGGGCATACCCTATAAAGGTCAATCAGCAACAGCAGGTGGTAGAGGCCGTGACTCGTCACGGTAAAAAATACCATCATGGTCTTGAAGCCGGAAGTAAGGCTGAACTCATCGCAGCTATGGGCATGATGCGAGACACTGAAGCAGTGCTCATCTGCAACGGCTACAAGGATGAGGAATTCATAGACCTTGGTCTGCACGCAACCCAGCTCGGTTTCAAGTGTGTTCTGGTTGTTGAAATGCCAAGTGAACTGGCTCTCATCATCGAACGCTCCAAGACAAAAGGCGTAAAGCCTATACTGGGAGTTCGGGTCAAGCTTTCCTCACAGGCAAACGGCCTCTGGTCAGAGTCTGGCGGAGACCGTTCGATCTTCGGACTGAATGCAACCCAGATCATTGATGTAATTGATCGTCTGCGTGAAGCGGAAATGTTAGACTGTCTGCAACTGCTACACTACCATCTCGGTTCACAGATCCCCAATATCCGTGATATTCGCGGAGCTGTATCCGAAGCAAGCCGCGTGTATGCGGGGCTGGTCGGTGAAGGAGCTAATATGCGCTACCTCGACCTCGGTGGCGGTCTGGCAGTTGATTACGACGGAACTCAGACCAACTTCATGAGCAGCCGCAACTATTCTGTAAACGAATACTGCGTCGACGTTGTTGAAGGCGTAATGACCGTGCTTGACGAGCAGGAAGTGGATCATCCGATAATTGTCACCGAGTCAGGGCGTGCGGTAGTAGCATACTATTCAATGCTGCTCTTCAATGTGCTGGATGCCGCACACTTCGAACCGGAACCTCTGCCGGAGACGCTTCCCGAAGATACAAATATTCACATTCAACACTTATTTGATGCGTTGAAAACTCTGAACCTGCGCAATATTCAGGAATGTTTTAACGATATCCTGTACTACCGCGACGAAGTCCGGCAAGCATTCAGCAGCGGCAGGATATCCTTCAGAGAACGCGCCATGGGCGAAAATGTCTTTTGGGAGACAATCCGCCGCATAGCTATTCTGGCGAAAGATCTGCCAACTCTTCCTCATGAGCTGGAAGGTATCGGGCATGCTCTTTCAGACATATACTACTGCAACTTCAGTGTATTTCAATCTCTTCCGGATGCCTGGGCGATAGGTCAACTATTCCCCATTATGCCGGTGCATCGTCTGAACGAAAGACCTTCACGAGAAGGAATTCTGGCAGACATAACCTGCGACTGTGACGGTAAAATTGACAGGTTCATCGATAGTCAGGGCGTTAAAAAAACGATGCCTCTGCATGTCCTGAAGGAAAACGCCGAGTACTACCTCGGAGCCTTCCTTGTTGGGGCCTATCAGGAAACACTCGGCGATCTGCATAACCTGCTGGGTGACACAAATATCGTGACAGTCAGGATACGCGATAATGGCGAGTTCGACTTTGTCGGAGAGATGGAAGGAGACACGGTGGAAGAAATTCTCTCTTATGTAGAATACGACACCAAATACCTTCTGACCCGTTTTCGTGAAACTGCGGAGAACGCCGTACGCACAGGGAAAATAACCCCGGCACAGCGCAGAGAAATACTTCAAGCTTACAAAATAGGCTTGCAGGGATACACTTACTTCGAAAGATAAAACAAATGGTGTCCTCCGACAACGAGGACACCATATGAGGAGACAGTTATGTCTAAAGTTCTAATCATCGGTGCCGGAGGCGTCGGCAGTGTAGCAGTTCACAAATGCGCCCAGATTCCAGAAATTTTCACTGAAATACATCTTGCCAGTCGCACTAAGGCTAAGTGTGATGCTATCGCCGAATCCGTAAAAACACGGACAGGCGTCACCGTGCCCACATATCAGGTTGATGCGGACAACGTTCCCGAAACCGTAGAATTACTCAAAAAGATAAAGCCCGATCTTCTGGTCAATCTAGCCTTGCCGTATCAAGACCTCACCCTCATGGACGCATGTCTTGAGACCGGAGTTAATTACATGGATACGGCCAACTATGAGCCCCTCGACGAAGCAAAATTTGAATACAAATGGCAGTGGGCATATCAGGAACGTTTTAAAGAAGCAGGCCTGATGGCCCTTCTCGGCTCAGGTTTTGATCCGGGCGTTACCAATGTATTTGCAGCCCACGCTATGAAGCACCACTTCGATGAAATTCACGAACTGGACATCATCGACTGCAACGCAGGTGATCATGGACAGGCTTTTGCGACCAATTTCAACCCGGAAATAAATATCCGGGAAATCACCCAGCGCGGACGCTACTGGGAACGTGGCGAATGGGTGGAAACCGATCCTCTGGCATGGTCCATGAACTATGACTTCCCTGAAGATATCGGTGAAAAAAAATGCTACCTTATGTACCACGAAGAATTGGAATCGCTTGCCCTTAATATTAAAGGACTAAAACGTGCCCGTTTCTGGATGACATTTTCCGAGAAATACCTCACCCACTTAAAAGTGCTTGAGAACATCGGCATGACTTCCATTGAACCGATCGAGTACAACGGGCAGATGATTCAGCCCATTAAATTCCTGACGGCAGTTCTGCCTGAGCCGGGATCACTGGGACCGCTCACAAAAGGCCGCACCTGTATCGGTAATGTCATGAAAGGCATAAAAAACGGCAAGGAAAAGAAACTCTACGTTTACAACATATGCAGTCATGAAGCCGCATATAAGGAAGTAGGTTCTCAGGCCATTTCCTACACAACCGGAGTTCCTGCCATGATCGGTGCTATGATGATGCTCACCGGAAAATGGACCGGAACGGGCGTTTTCAACATGGAACAGCTTGACCCTGATCCTTTTATGGAAGCCCTTAATAAACACGGTCTGCCATGGAAGGAAGTGGAACTGTAGTGGACGGTCGCACCGAATTCCGCTTCAACCCTGCTGAAGTGGAAACTCCATCTTACGTAATCGACGAGGGCCTCCTTAAAAAAAATCTGGAGGTCCTCGCCTCAATAAAAGAACAGACTGGATGCAGGATTCTTCTTGCACTCAAATGTTTTGCCATGTTCAGCACATTTCCGATGCTTGCTGAAAAGCTGGACGGAGTATGCGCAAGCTCACCGCACGAAGCCAGACTCGGACGTGAAGAATTCGGTCGCGAAGTTCATACATTTGCCGCCGGATACTCCGAAAAAGACATCCGCGAGCTTTGTGAGACAAGCGATCACATCGTTTTTAATTCGTTTGCACAACTTGATAAATTCCGGACTCTTGTGAAGTCTCTCGCAGCCGGGCAGAAAAGAGAAATCGAAATTGCTGTCCGCATTAATCCGGAACATTCTGAAGGGGCAACCCCGATCTATGATCCTTGTTCTCCCGGTTCGCGTCTCGGCATTCGCAGAGCACACTTTGATCCTGACAACCTTGAAGGGGTAACAGGCCTGCACTGGCACAACCTCTGCGAGCAGGACGCTGACTGTCTGGAAAGAACCATTGAAACTGTAGAAGCAAACTTTGCCGACATTCTGCCGCGTATGTGTTACGTCAACTTCGGTGGAGGACATCACATAACAAAACCGGGCTATGATCTAAATCTGCTGGTAAAACTCGTCACCACTTTTAAGAAAAAATGGAATGTCGAAGTTTATCTGGAGCCCGGTGAAGCTGTGGCGTTAAATAGCGGATATCTCGTGTCTACAGTTCTGGACGTGGTTCAGGCTGACATGCCCATCGTTATCATGGACTCAGCTGTTCCGTGCCATATGCCGGATGTAATCGAGATGCCCTACCGTCCGCATATCGCGGGATCAGGTGAAGCGGGTGAAAAAGCATGGACATGCAGAATAGGAGGACCTTCCTGTCTGGCCGGTGATATTGCCGGAGAATACTCTTTCGATGCACCGCTCCAAACTGGGGACACTCTGGTATTTACAGACATGGCCATCTATTCAATGGTTAAGACTAATACCTTCAATGGCATTCAATTGCCCTCGATAACGCTTTACAAACCGAAATCAGACGAAATACACACAATACGTCGATTCGGTTATGAAGACTTCAAAAACCGCCTGTCATAGGAGAATGGCTAATGGCTACGCATTTTCTCGAAGGGGAAATCCCCAACGAAAACCCTGAAGAAGCATCTTTCCATATTATTCCAGTTCCTCTTGAAACTTCAGTTTCTTACGGTTCAGGTACCGCATTCGGTCCTGAGGCAATCATAGAAGCATCCACTCAGCTTGAACTGTGGGACGGCAAATCAGTTCCTGCTGATGACGGCATTCACACTGCCGAGCCTATTGATTGCTCAAAAGATATTTCTAAAACAATTGATGAGATAGAAGACGCAGTTGCCTACGCCGTAGAGTGTGAAGCTGTGCCTTTCATCCTTGGCGGAGAGCACACTGTGACAATCGGCGCATTACGAGCGTTAAAGCAAAAATATGGACGTTTCGGAGTCGTCCAGTTTGATGCACACGCTGACCTGCGCGACATATATGAAGGATCTCTCTACAGTCATGCCTGCGTTATGCGCCGGGCCAGTGAAGATTTGAAACTGCCCATTTTTCAAATCGGAGTACGCGCCCTGTGTTTAGAAGAAGTTGAATACCGTGAAAAAATGGAAATTTCACATCTTGATGCCCGCAAACTTCATCTGAGAGGAATTCCGAAAATCCTTCTTCCCACAGACTTCCCTGAAAAGATTTACATAACTTTCGATGTTGACGGACTCGACCCGTCTGTTATTCGTGCAACAGGAACTCCTGTTCCCGGCGGAATAAGCTGGCACGATGCCCTTACGTTGCTGGAACGTGCTGTTTCAAACAGAAAAATCATCGGAGCGGATGTGGTTGAACTTGCTCCCAGCGACGGTGACCACGGTTCTGACTTTGCCGCCGCACAACTGGTCTATCAAATAATGGGGCTCTGTCCGCTGGAAGATTAAAAAAAAGAGGGTGCAGATGCACCCTCTTTTTTTATTATCATTTATTAAAACTATATAATTAAAATGGAACTTCATCCATTCCGCTGGCTTCAGAAGGAAATGCAGGTCCAAGATCTTCATCCTGCGAACCGCCTCCCTGCTGAGGAGCATTGTTGTACTGATTCTGCTGAGGCTGTTGTTGACTCTGCTGCTGGTTATACTGACCAGCATTGTTCTGCTGGTTGTATTGACCTTGCTGATTCTGCTGGGACTGCTGATTCTGCTGGTTATATTGACCTTGCTGCTGTCCCTGACCACCACCATCACTCTGACGGCTGTCGAGACCTTGAACATTGGTAGCCTGAATCTTAGTAGTGTAACGATCCTGACCGTTCTTATCCTGCCACTTATCAGTCTGCAACTTACCTTCAACCATAACCAGACGGCCTTTGCTAAGGTATTTACTTACAAATTCAGCTGTACCGCGCCAAGCGACAATATTATGCCATTCAGTTTTTTCAATTTTCTGCCCTGAATTGCGATCTTTATATCCTTCATCAGTGGCAACTGAAAAATTCGCTACAGCCTGACCGGAGGTTGTATATGAAATTTTAGGGTCCTGCCCAATACGACCAACCAAAATAACCTTATTCATGCTTCCAGCCATTTGCGACTCCTTTATATTAAATATTCGTTATTATTTTATTTATTACTTATCTTTAACAGCTTTCTTTTCTAAATCATCAAGCAAATCTTCCAGCGCAAAACTGACCGTGTTAGCTTCAGTTGCTTTCCAATCACCAAGAGCATCTTCGATCTGCAACTTAAGATTAAAAGCCTTCCTTATGGACTCACCAAGAGTTTGTTCCTCTGTCTTTGACAGCATTCCCAGCTCAAGCTTATCCTTAAGATCTTCAACCAGTTCAATCACTCCATGAGGTCGGCCTTCCGCCCGAGGTTCAGCCCATGTCATAGCTACTAAAAAAGGCCAAGCATTCTCAACCTGAGATTCATCGTAAGTTTTAGCCATGACTCTTATTTGAAGTACATTTCCCATACTGACAATCCTCTCTGGTTTAAAAATAGAATGACTAGTCTCTTTCTTCCCACTCACTTTGAACGCGATTTACAACTTCCTGAATGTGCTTAAGCTGATCAGCAGGGCAAACTCCGATAAGAGCCTGACCAGCATCAACATTATCGCCGTTATGAAAATAAACAGCGTAAATAAGACCTTCCGGACCTGCATAATTCAAAGGAGTTTCTCTTTTCATGCGCGAAACAATAAAAAGCTCAAGCCCTTCGCGAACTTTTACGGAGCGTTCTCCGGAACCTTTAATCTTTGTATCGATTTCAGGGGTAAAATAATATTTAGCCTTTTCAGGTGCATTGAAAAGAAAAAGCGCTTTCTTCAAAATAAGCTGTATCACTTCTTCCTTAGAGAGAAAATGACGAATCTTAAGAAGAACTTCCCCTGCTTCAACAAACTTACCTTCAAGGTCATGTCTGATAGAAACAATTTCACCTTTTTCAGGAGCAGGTATATTTTTAGTATTTCTTTCTCTAGTTAACTTAGCGAGCACAGTTCCGGGCTTTTCTTTCCATTCTCCGGAAGGACCGCTGACTTTATCACCAACTTTAAGATCAGCAAACTCAACCTTTCCGGTATGCGGAACGGAAATTTCAACTTCTTCGTAAGGAGAAGCCTTAATCTCTTCAAGCAGCTCTTTAATATTCAACATTATATGAACCTCTGAATTATTTTCTGTTAACCGCCCTCTTTCGGGCAATAACGATTTTAACCTTCAACTGCGTAATATAACGAACAGTTTGAATACGTGTTTGACAATTTTATTCTAACAACATCTCTTCTTTAACTCACCGAAGGATTTTGGACAATCCGTAGATTTGTCAAAAAATTTTAATAATTTTAACATATCAAAACATCCCACTGGTAAGACACAAGAAAAACTCAATATCTACACACTGTTATTCAGTATGAGATTTTGAGTCTTTTGCAGAGACAAAGCAGATGGCTTTTTAAGGAAAGCCTGTTAACGGTAGTAGAGGTTTCTCCCCCCCATGGTCAAGAGGGATTGATGCACATTTTTACTCATTTCCCTGCGATCCCATATTCCTTGTATGTGCCCTCTGGCAAGTGCATTCCACGCAATATGATAATTGGGGTGAACATTCATGCCTATTGTTTCACTAATTACGCGAGGCCCGGCAAATCCGATACGTGAAGATCTTATGCCGAACTGATATGGTGAACATCCTAGAAAACTTGCTACGGACCCGCCATAAGAATTGGTATCATACACAACAAGATAAAGCCCCCCGGCGTCCATATATCTGCGCACTGCCATTGTGCAACGCGGCATCTGCATAACGCCGTGAGTTCCTTCCTGTATTCTTATCCCGGCAGTTCCATGAACGTATGCGATAAGAGGTAATTGCTTACGCTGCGCGCGTTCAGTCGCGCGAATAATCTTTTCACCTTCCGCGGCTCCTATGGAACCACCTCTGAACGGAGCGGCAATGCAGATTACAACAGCATTAATATCTTCCATACGGGTTTCAAAAGTTATGCACGAAGAACGAAGCCCGGTCTTTTTACGAATCTCATTAAGTTTAAGATCAAAACCTTCATAATCAAGAGGATTAGCTGATTCTATACCTGAATTAAATTCAAATCCTTCCGCATAATTGAAAACATTATAAAGGTACCACTGATATTCCATGGGGAAATGATGACCGCAAGTACTGCACACTCCACCGAAATCACCAAAAAGATCAGGGCCCCACAGGTCTAGACATCCCTCTTCTGTTGAATTGGGACAGGTCAATGTTCTATCTGCCGTACTTTGCGGACTTCTATATTTCCACTGCCCCTCTTCAAGACATGGCCCACCGCAGGGACCGGAAAGACAAAGAAGTTTATCCCGCATTTCTCCGGATAGATTGCTTTGAGAAGAACTTTCCCCATTTCCATTTTTAAGCAGACGTGATGTTCTGTTTTTAATCAGATGGGCCTCGGACTGGATTCCCTCCACTCCCTGCTTGGCAAAACGGACCACACGACCAATCATATTATACAAAACCCATGACCTAGTGGACCACGCCACTCCCTGCAAAGCAGATCCCATCTTAAGAACAAGTGAACGATTATCCATATAAGCCGAAGTGGAAAGATTTCTAAACTTTTCATGACGCCGTTCAATCAGTCTGGTTCGCGCTCTGCCGCTTAAATCCCAGCGCATAAAAAGATCTTCTTCGCTATTTTTATGGCGTAAAAATGTTGCCCTGAAAGGCTTCTTCCATTTGGCAGAAATACATGCTTCATTAGTGGCGCGGATAATCTCAGATCTTAGCTTTCTAAAAAAATCGTAATTATGAGGCCTTGCACCCAGAACAGGCTCCCGAATAATTCTGTCCACGTACCCCAGTCGGAGGTTATCTTCGGCAGTAATGCAAAGCCTGCGGGCACAGCGGGTAATCAGTTCTTCACTGACGCGCTCGCCTCTGTGCAGATTAGCTTCAATTGCAGCGGCACCTTCAGGAGAAATAACGGAATAATACCCATGTGAAAGCATCAGCCTGCGGTCGGCAAGACCAATAGCCTCCGCACCGCCTGACCCTCCTTCCGAAATTACTGCCACGATGGGAACATTTATACGGCTCATTCCGTAAATATTTTTTGCTATCTGCTGCGCGGCCCCCGGATACTCTTCAACTGGATACGAGCCCGGAGTAAAAATATATGTATGAATGGGAATGCCTTCCGCCTCAGCAACTTTCATATAGTGCAAAGCTTTAGCGTTCCCCCATGGCTTAACTGAGCCGCCGTTGCGAAATTCCTGCCCGTGCCCCTTTTCCTGACCGATAACCATCACAGGCTGATTCACAATTTTATTGCCGACCCTTCTGGCGATACAGGCCTGCGCGATAACCATTGCCGGATCAATACTGAACTCACCAAGCCCGCCAAGTTCCGTGTAGTTATCGTAAACATTTTCTAAAATATCTGTCAGGCAAATCCGCTGCGGATGACGCACAATACGGACCCTGTCCATCGGAGTAAGCTCTTTCTCAAGTTTAGCTTCAAGAAAACTGAACAAGTCTTCAAGTCTGACAAGCTGACGTTCTAAATCTTGATGGGAAATTTTTGAGCGCAACTCATTACATTCACTAAGCTCAGAACTGAGCATAGCGACATTTACATTTTCCTGATTTTTGAAAATGTCTTTAATGTAATTTAGTCGTTTAATCAGCGCATCAATGCGCTTATCAGTATTCATTTACGCCCTGATTAAGTTAAGCTTTATAAAAATATTGGCTAAAATTCCAATATGCCGGAGGTCTTCTCTTTCAAATAAGCAATATTGGATTGCAACTTCTGCCCTGACCGGTCAGCCCCCTGCAATTCCAAACCTTCAAGAAATTCAACGCCTCTTTCTCGGACCTGTTGCAGTGAGTCTCCCCGGACAATAGCAAGAGCCAGATTGGGGTCGAATTCAGTCGGAATTTCATATTCACAATCAGTCGGAACCTGTGTGTAAACTTTTAGCCAATCCTGCTCGTTCCAACCGAATTTTGTAATAGTGCCAACCCACGGAGCAAAATTTCTATCAGGATTTTCAGCAATAATCCGATATTCCAAAGCAAGACCGTTCAAGAAAACATTATTCTGAGAGTATCCTAACTCCGCGCCAAGTCCCAGCCGAACCTGCTCACGAACGATATCCACATCATATCCATGAACACTCGCAATTGCAGATGAAACCCCGTTTTCCACCTGAATCCGGGTATTAACTTCCATAAGAAAAGGTTCACCTCGGGGAGTTACAATCCATTCCCATGTACCCACATTGTCATAGGAAACTTCCTGCGCCATCGAAAGAGAATGTTTAGTAATGCGCTCAAGCACATCAGCAGCATTGAAAATATAATGAATACCTTCAGGAGCAAATCCCGGAGCAACTTCAATTCGCTTTTGATTACCACTGCTCTGGACAGAACAGTTACGAGTTCCGAAGTGAACATGATTTTTGCCGGACCGTTCAGAAACAATCTGGACTTCAAGATGGTTAAATCCATAAATACGCTGCTCGATCAACACGCCTTCATCATTAAACTGTCTTTTAGCGTAATTACGTATCCGCCTGAAAACAGAACGGAATTCATCCTGATCGGTAACCTCCTCAATTCCCATTCCACCTCCACCAGCAGAGGCTTTAACCATAATTGCAGCGGCCTTGAACCCCTGCTCTTTTTGAAATGAAAATAGACTGTCAGCAAATTCAACAGCCTCCAATTCATTATAAATAGGTCTGTCAGAACCGGGAATTGTTGGAACCCCGAGACTGCGGGCAAGGCGTTTGGTATTGATTTTGTCGCCCAGTTCACGGATTATCCACCATGAAGGGCCAATGAAGATAAGCGGATTTTCTCTTTCAACAACGCGGCGGGCAAAACGGAAATCCTCAGCAAAAAAACCATAACCGGGATGGATAGCAGTAGCACCGCAGTTATCAGCTACACTGAAAATTTCATTGGCATCACGGTACGAATTAATACGATAAAGCCCGCTTTCTCCGCCGTTATCGCTGGCAAAACGAACATGCCCGCTATCACGGTCTGCTTCGGTATAAACGCATGTAAAACGCTGTTTAAGCTCAATACAGGCTTTAGCTATTCGAATCGCTATTTCACCTCTATTCGCTATAAGTACCCGATGTTCTTCACTATACACAGTTTAAAACCACCACCTGATAATAAAATTTTGGCCTGCTTTAATCAGGATGCGCCTTTCTTTTTGCGCAACAGAATCATTCGCTTCTGAATTTCAAGAACAAGCTTATCCAGTCGAGCTTCCTGATACTTATCAAGGCCGATAAAAATACACCCCATCAACCCTTTTCCGATATCTCTGACAATCTCAAGGGTAATTCCCAGAAGAATCCCTTTTGAACCCAAAAGAAGATCCACTTCGAGCGGTGTTCCAACCTCAAAAACATCATTTCCAGAAGTAAAAGCCAATCCGTTTACACTGAAATCTTTAACGCTAAAAGGATCAGGATAACCCTTGATTCTTATAGCAAGCCCTGGGACACTTGTCCGAAATGCTCCCCTAGCCTTATTTGAACTCTCGTAAGATAAATCCATCTCACTACCATCCTCGGTTCAACTGGTTAATACCGTTGACATCAACAGTCACATCATCAAGGCCCGGTCATTATTTTATCCAGAACAAATTCTACACGCCTGTTACGCTGGCGGTTCTGCGAAGAATTGTTCGGCACAAGAGGATCCATTTCACCCAATCCTGTAGCAGTGAGTCTGTTAGGTTTTATACCAAGCTTCATCAGATACCTAAGAACGTTAACGGCCCGCAAAGAAGAAATTTCCCAGTTATCCTTAAGACGACTGGCCGATCCGGGTTGAGTGTCGTCAGTATACCCCTTTATGTTGATATACTGATCCGGGTGCTGAATAAAAAAGTCTTTCATTGCAGCGATAGCAACCCGCCCTTTTTTGCTGAGAGTTACTTTTCCGGGACTAAATAAAACATCCGACGGAAGTTTTAGAACAATCTTTCCGTCCTCGAATTTGGCGCTCATTATCCCCTCAACCCCTTTAGTGGTCTGGAGATACTTAACGTCTTCATAAACTTTCCGCTGAGCTTTAATAATCTGCCTGCGAGTAACAACCTGATTGAGAATAGCTCCGGCTTCCTCACGCGCAACTTTGCTTGTAGCTACTCTATCGAGCTTTCCCTTAATAGCTTTAGTCACAGACTGAAATGTCAGATCAAATTTTTTGGCGTCAATCTCAGACATAGAATAAAGCAAAATGAAAAAGACAAGCAGAAGCATGCATAAATCAGCAAAAGTGGTTATCCACTCATTGGAATCATCTTCATCTTCTTCAATGTCATCCGGCAGAATAGAAGAATTAAATTCTTTACCCATGACTTACTCTCCCGTTCTATCTTTAGGAGCCAGAAAAGAGGACAATTTTTCATAAACAAGTCTGGGATTATTATTTTCAAGGATAGATTTAGCTCCTTCAAAAATAATTTCCAGATGTAATTGTTCTTGAAGAGTTCGGGCTCTAAGTTTGGCGCCGATAGGGATAAAGAGTACGGTTGCTAGAGCCGAACCGTAAAAAGTAGTCAAAATAGCAACGGCCATTGCAGGGCCGATAGATTTCGGATCTTCAAGATTTGAAAGCATCTGCACAAGCCCGATAAGCGTTCCAAGCATACCGAAAGCAGGAGCTAGCCCCGCAAGACGCTTATATACATCGTGTGCTATTTTGTGACGCCTTTTCATAGCGGATATTTCGATTTGAAGAGTCGTGCGGATAAGTTCAGGATCAGCATTATCAGCAATAAGCTGACAGGACTTCCTTAAAACCACATTTTCTGTCTGGACATTCTCAAGAGCGATGAGTCCTTCACGTCTGCTGATTTCAGCAACCTTGACCATAATGTTGACGACTTCATTGACCTTAACTTTTCTTGAAGAAAAGGCCTTGAATCCGGCAATTACGGCTTGGATGACTTCCTCGAAAGGAAACGCAACGCAAATAGAGGCAAGAGTGCCGCCGATAACAATCATCATACCGGGAAGATTGATAAAAACATCAACAGCCCCGCCCATGAAAATTGCACCGATAACAAGAGAAAGCCCGACAAGCATCCCGATTAAAGTGGAAAAATCCATAGAATCCCATTCTCTTTTAAGTTAGTAGTGATCAGGCCGACACGATAAACATGCCCTGCATGCGTCCCTGTAAATCAACCCTAAAACTACGAGTTTGAAACTATGACCTCCCCCGACCTAACAACTTCTATTACCAGTCATATACTAGAAAAGATAGATAATTTTCAAGTTGGAACCACCGGAATAATTCTCGGTTCAGGACTTGGCGAAGCAATCACAAAATTAGACGACGCAATTGAAATTCCATATTCGGAAATCCCCGGCCTTCCGCAATCAACGGTAAAAGGCCATAGCGGGCGCTTAATATATGGTTTTATGAACAAAAAACCCGTTCTCGTTTTCAGCGGCAGATTTCATCTTTATGAAGGTTACACTGCGGCTGAAGCCTGCCTGAGCATCCGCATAATGGGCACCCTCGGAATTAAAAAAGTATTTTTAACCAATGCAGCCGGAGCTATCAACCCCCAATTTGATGCCGGCGACCTGATGCTTATCACTGACCACATTAACTTTACAGGACAATCTCCGCTCACAGGACATAACTATGAAGAATGGGGCTTAAGATTCCCGGATATGAGCAAAGTTTATTGCGAAGAGCTTCGTACCACAGCTCTTGAAGCGGCAAAAGCCGTATCCGTCCGCCTTGAACGGGGTGTATATATTCAGCTTTCAGGCCCAAACCTTGAAACTCCGGCAGAAACCCGCATGTTCAAGCTTTTAGGAGGCGACGCTGTCGGCATGTCTACAGCAATTGAAGCTGTCACAGCCGTTCATATGGGAATGAAAGTAATGGGTATAGCCTGCCTGACCAATAAGAATCTACCTGACTGTATGGCTGAAACAACGCACGAAGGTGTGATCGAACAGGCTTCAAAATCATCTGCGGCCATGTCTGCACTTATCCGTGAAATTATTTCCCGTATTAATTAAATAAGATACCTGCGGAGTCATTAACTCGACCTTTTGATACAGTTTTTGCCATCTTTCAGAATAAATATTTATTTAATACTCTGGCATAACGCATCTTTTACTGCGTGGCATTACCGTTGCATCAAATTGAGCGACAGATTACTCACGCAATATTTATATGTCTGAAAACGGAGAGTTTTTCATGATGGGCAAAAAATTTATCATAATTCTGACAGCTGTTATACTGATGTCCGCTTCTTCTTGTGCAAAACAGCAGCAGGATACTATGAATTATCTTGGGAAAAGGCCCACCACCGGTCCCTTTTTCGCAGAGGACGGAACTCCTTTAATAGAAATTAACTACCGCGCAGGAGACAAGATAGCCGCTCAGCTTGAAGAAATACTTCCTCCCGGATCACCTATTACTGTTATGGTCTTCCGTCTGCGGGGCAGTACCCTACAGACAGATTTTGCGCAGATTTCAACGGAACAGGTGGCATCACGCATAGCTCAGAAAGGATATGCCATTGTTGCCGACAGTTCACGCTTTTCAATGGCAGCAGTAGATGAAGATACAGCGCCTCCTGAAAAATGTATTCTTGCCGGGTCTTACTCTGTAGGGCCTGAAATTATTTATATGACTGCGGCGATTTCAACCGTTGATGATGGTGAAATTATGGGCTCGTGGGACTGGACTGTTCCACTCAATGCCAAGACAAGATCGCTTCTTCCCATTAAAGATGACGGATCCATAGTCCCTCTGGTCAACACTTCCGGCCCGCTGAAAAACTCGGCAGGTTCTCAAAACAACTACCAGCCAAGCTATTCTCCGCAGCAAGGCAACAGGCTTCCGGGATTTGAACAAAATATCCTTGAATAACTTTCAAAACATACAACACAAGAATGCCCTTCACTGTTAATCAGCGAAGGGCATTCTTGTGTTTAAAACTATTCAGAAAATATTAGCGAAGATAAACTACGACCTGATCCCGCCCTTTTCTTTTGGCTTGATACAAAGCATTATCCGCAGCTTCGAGAAGCTGGTCAAGTTGCTCAACACCAGAGTAACTGGTTACCCCGATACTGGTTGTGACCTTTTCACCATGAGCAAAATGCTGACCGGAAATAACTTCCCTGATTTTATTTAATAGCAACTTTGCAGCCTCAATTGATGTCTCAGGCATGACCATAACAAATTCTTCGCCCCCGATCCGGGCAAAAATATCAGTATTTCTAATTCTGCTGCAAACCAGTCTGGAAAATTCCTTCAAGACTTCGTCTCCGACTCCATGTCCGTAGGTATCATTGATAGCCTTGAAATAGTCTAAATCAAAAATTGCAATTGATAATGGATGCTTATAACGCTTACTTAAATGCATAATTTTTTTAATTTCAGCCGAAAATCCGTGCCTGTTAGGAAGACCGGTAAGCTCATCAGTCACCGCCATTTCCTTCATAACATTAAAGTTATCATTAAGCTTGCTGCGCATACTATCCAATGTCTTGCCGAGCAGAGACAATTCGTCTTTGCCACGCCAGTCACACTCAATCCCGAGTTCACCTTTCGATAAAAGATCAGCTTGTCTTGTCAGCCGTCTAAGAGGCTTTAATATTTTATAATATATTGCTGGAACAACAAGCAGTAGAGCACTTAAAAACATAGAAGAAAATAAAATAATAATACGATTGCGAGCTTCTTCAATTCGGGGAATTATCCAGCCGTTATCCACTTCAACCTGAACATAGCCCAGAACTTCATCGTCTTTTACAACTGTTTCCCGCATAGAGAAAGAATCAAATTGATGATCGGGAATTTGCTTGGAAACCCGCAAAAGATAAAGATCAAAAAGTTCAGAAAAAACTTCGATACTGACTATACGCTCATCTTTTAACAGAACACCGGCAATATTGCGGACCCCTTCCGGCGAAAAGGATAACATTGCATCCTCAGTGCTCACCACGAGAGTTTTAAGGGTTTCGCGATGAAACTCGCTTAACTCGTCTTCTAACTTTATTCGCTCCTGACCAAGGGTTATAACCATACCCGCAGTTATGGGAATGAGCAGCCCAAGCAGCAAAACACATACCAGATACAGGGCTACGCTATGAAGTTTTATAGCTCTATTTATCAACATGGACGGAACACTTCAAATCCTCAGTATACTCGTGAACAGAAATTGATCCAAGAACAATGTCTTTCTTTATTACCTCAATACGTGCGCGCATTTCAGGAGTAACCAAAGATTTATTATTCTCGTCAAACACAATCCCCACTGCGCCCTGCTCAAGACCAAGCCGCTTAAAATTATCTCGCCAAACCCCTCTTTTAGCGAGCATCAAGGCTGCAAAAACTACTTTGTCAGTACGTTTAATCATGGAAGTCAGCACGCTGCCGGGATGAAGGCTATTCTGATTTACATCCACGCCGATGCCAAGCTTACCGCGGGCCGCGACCGCCTCCAGTACTGCCGGACCTGCTCCTCCAGCTACCTGATATATTACATCAGCTCCCTTATCCATCATCCTGTTAGCCAAAGCGGATGTGGCATTCCCGTCAAACCATGATCCAGTGTAACTCCCGATAAAACTTTTTAGAACGGTTATCTGGGGATCAACATATTTTGCTCCCTGAACATATCCGCACCAAAAACGCCGCAGAAAAGGGATATCCGCAACTGAAACAAAACCTATTTTTTTACTCTTTGATGCCATGGCCGCCAAAGCTCCGGCCAGAAATGAACCTTCATGCTCCGCCAAAACAAAAGAAAACATATTCGGCTCATCATAAACCGTATCGAGTACAATAAATCTAGTCCCCGGATAATTACGAACAAAATTAACCAAGTTAGCAAATTGATTGCCATAAGGTAGAAACACCGGGGAGTAGCCCTCATTCACATACTGCTTGACACTTTTATAATAATCCGCCGCATCCACACTGCTAACAACTTCAGTGCAATTCAGCCCGGTCTTTTTCGAAAATTTTTTAACACCCTCGTGAATGGAAACATTAAATGAATTGTTCTCAATACTACCCTGATAAATAACCACTGGCTTAAAGTTATCAGCATGAGCACAAACGGCCTGCGTGAAACAGACAGCAAATAAAATAAATAAAACATAAAAGTTACGCATCAGCACTATTTCACACTCCTTGCTTTACTAATATGCACTACAATCAAAAAGCAATAAACCTTTAAAACCGGAAAAACGTCCTCGAAAATAATTTTCGAGGACGATTCATAATTACTCATTTAAGCTTTTGGTTATTTTGCTTAAGTAATACCAGCTAGCAAGTATTAAAAATTCTCCAATTGCTAGAGAAGAACCGGCTGAACTAGGTCTCCCTTGAAAATAATCTCACCCGTGCGGGCTACAATAATTTTTTCAGCGGGGATATTCGCACCTGAATTTTTAAGAGCCTTTGCAACAATCTTGCTCATATTCGAACAACAAGGAACTTCCATTTCAAGAAGAGTAATGGACTTCAAACCTGCTGTTGCAAAAATTGCGGTGAGCCTTTCGATATAAAGTTCGACATCATCAAACTTCGGACACCCCATGAGCACTTTGCGACCCGGCAGAAATCTTTCATGATATCCGGGCATGGAAACAGCAACACAATCTGCGGTGAGCAAAAGGTCTGCGCCTTTAAGGAACGGAGCATCAGGTGGGACAAGTCTAAGCTGAACAGGCCAGTGAGTAAGGTGTGACGGACCTGCTTCACCTTCGATATCAGCCGAAATATTGGCCTTCTGACACGGAGTAAATTCTTCTAATTTTGATCCACCGCAACCGCAACCTGATTTAGGAGCAACTTTCGCAGCAGGATTATCCAATCTCAAACTTTCAGGAGAAGGCATATGCTCCGGCACCGCCCTTCCCTGCTTTGTAAGGAGTTCCCGTACAGCATCAGGATCAAAATCTTCGGTCTCAACGTCCCTTACGGTAAGAGCTCCGGTGGGACACTCGCCCAGACAGGCTCCGAGACCGTCACAATACTTCTCGGCAACCAAACGGGCCTTGCCGTCAATAATTTGCAACGCGCCTTCTTCACAGCCCGGAACACATTCTCCGCAACCGTTACAGAGTTCTTCGTCTATATGGATGAGCTTTCTTGTAACCTTCATAATTTTCTCCTGAAACCTGAAAAACTGATAAATTTTTGTTTATGTTACGGCGGAGAAAGAAATTCTTTCTCCGCCGTTTTAATTGAGTCTGTAATTAATTCTAATCGTTATACAATCTAGCCGAGAATAGCCTTGAGATCTTCATCAGGAGTGCTGATAGGCATAATGTTGAAATTCTCAACAAGGAAGTTCAGCACGTTCGGTGTGATGAAAGCAGGAAGACTAGGCCCGATGCGGATGTCCTTGATTCCGAGGTGGAGCAAGGTCAAAAGAATGGAGACAGCTTTCTGCTCGTACCATGAAAGGATAAAGGATAATGGAAGCTCGTTCACGCCGCATTCGAATGCGCCGGCAAGAGCGACCGCAATCTGAACTGCGGAATAAGCATCATTACACTGTCCGATATCAAGCAAGCGAGGAATTCCACCGATATCGCCGAGTTTTTTGTCGAAGAAACGGAATTTACCGCAAGCAAGGGTAAGGATAATAGTATCTTCAGGAGCTTTTTCAACGAACTCAGTGTAGTAGTTACGACCTGGTTTAGCACCGTCACAGCCACCGACGAGGAAGAAGTGGCGGATATCGCCAGCTTTAACAGCGTCGATAACTTTGTCAGCTACGCCGAGAACTGCGTTTCTTGCGAATCCGCAAAGGACAGTTCCTTTATCGGTATCAGCAGGGAAACCGGGAAGTTCTTTTGCCTTAGCAATAACTTCACTGAAGTCACCGTTAAGAACATGAGTCACTCCAGGCCATCCGACAAGACCAGTGGTGTAAATATCACCAATGTACTTTTCAGAAGGTTTCTGGATGCAGTTAGTTGTCATAAGGATTGAACCCGGGAATTCAGCAAATTCTTTCAACTGATTCTGCCATGCGGTTCCGTAGTGACCGTAAAAATGGCTGAACTTCTTAAGCTCAGGGTATCCGTGACAAGGAAGCATTTCACCATGGGTGTAAACGTTGATTCCTGTGCCTTCAGTCTGCTCAAGAATAGCGCGAAGATCTTTCAGATCGTGACCTGAAACAAGGATCGCCTTTCCAGCTTTTGCGCCGAGAGGCACTTCAGTAGGAACCGGATGACCATAAGTTCCGGTGTTACCGGCATCCAGAAGTTCCATTGCTCTAAGGTTGACTTCACCGCACTTCATACAGAGACCGACAAGCTCTTCCATGCCGAGAGGCTTAAGGGAAGCAGCAAGAGCTTCGTGAAGGAATGCGTATACAGCCGGATCCTGCTGACCGAGAATGGCAGCGTGATCAACGTATGCTGCGACGCCTTTAAGACCGTATATAAGAATCTGCTTTAGTGAACGCAGATCTGGATTTTCATCAAATGAATTTACAGAGAAAGCTTCGCCCTGCTTGCTGAGTTCAGCAGCAGTAGCACCGACTTTAGTAACTCCGCCGCAAGAACATCCGCCCTTGAGCTTGCCTGCCAGTTCGTCTCTTGCTGCTGCAACATTCTTAACGATAGGAATAAATCTTTCGTCATCAAAGTTTACATTAGTAAGAGTTGAAAAAACGGCTTCGGCAGTAAGGAGGTTCACAGCTGAAGGAATTTCAATACCTTCTTCGCGAGCGGCAACTGCTACGGTTCCAAGCTCTGCAAGAACATGAATCAAAAGATCCTGAATTGCAGAAGTTTCATCAGTTTTTCCGCATACACCTTTAACGGTGCATCCTGTGCCTTTGGCTGTCTGTTCACACTGATTGCAAAACATAATTTTTCTCCTTTTCAGGTAAGTTGTTTTCCTATTCGTTGATTGCAGAATAGGGAGGAACTCGAAGGATGTATTTGATCCAAGTCAAAACTACTTTTTTTTAATCATCTTCCCAAATTATGCAGTTCGCAGGACACAAATCCATAATCTCTTCAACCTTTGCTTCATCAACATCCTCTGGGTTATACACCTGAGGTAAATCGGCAGGCCCCATGGTAAAAACTTCTGGAAACTCTTCCGCACAAGCTTCGCAGCCAATACACGCATCAATATCAATAGCTACGGTACGACTCATAATTCGCTCCTTTTGATCCGTCGGAGAGAACCGACAATTCAATATTACCCATATCACATACACACAGTAGATAATACTATTTTTGAACATTTATTTATCTGTTATCTATAAACTCAAACACATAAACTAATCGTTATAAATAATAGTTACTATTTACATTCTTGCAACACCAAGAAATAAACTATGCAAAGAAATAACTAAAACAAGGAAAATTTTGCGGGATAAATTGGAAGAAACGAATGGAAGTTTATATCCCATGCAACCGCTGGAACATGAAGAAACGCAGTCTCCGCAAAGGGTGCAGGAAAGCCCCGGATGACCGGATTCAAGATCCTCTTTGCGTAACGCTCCGTATCTGCAAACCTTACTGCACTTACCACATTGATTACAATCTGATGAAATTTTCATTCTCCAAGGTGACAGCCTGCCTAGAAGGTTTGCAATGATTCCCATGGGGCAAAAAGCTGTACAATGTACCATCATCCCGATCTTGCGGGAAAAAATAAGCATCACAAAAATTCCAATTAAACCGAATCCTGCCGCCACTAAAACAGCGATAGAACCCGAAATACCTAGAACATTAAGACCCCAGGCAATGGCCACCACAAAAATTAATAGAATCAAACGCATCCATATAAGAGCATGAGGGAAATTGGCCGCCGGACGTTTACCGCTGACGCGACTGCTTTGATCGTCCCAAGCCCCGATATAACAAAGATGACTGCACCAAGCAGGACCGACAAGAAGGACTGATACCGTGAAAAGAATCGGCATAAAAAAACCGCTTCCTCGAAATACTGGACCGGCAACAATGAGAGCCGGAATCGGAAGATGCAGATTGCCCGTCATCAAAAATTGATCGAATCCGGCAAGTCCCAGCATCAGCTGAAGGAAGAACACAATTGAAAAAAAAGCCCATATCCGTGGACGGATCTTCTTCGCTCCATCCGGCAAAAACATTTTTCCGCCTATCCACGCCGCATAGGCAGATAAAATGAAAATCTCGGCTCTGCCCCATCCCGGAAAAAATCTGTCCACTAATAAAACAGGGAAAGGAGCCTTGCTGCGAACCGTTTCCAGTAACAAAGCGGTAATCAGGAAAAGAGCGGTTTTATACCACATTTTATCAGAATCGCGATGGAACCATTTTCTTCCCGCAAGGGTTACAGGAAAAGCCGCGGAAAAAAGTGTAACAGCAAAGACAGCTCCCATAATCGCGGCAAGACGTATCCAATCTACGCCAAGACCTATACGCATATTGATAAGATCAGATCCTTTAACAAGCCATAGAAAAGCTCCACCACCAAGAACGACAGTCGTAAGAAGGCCCGTCCAGCGTTCCTTGGTCATAGTGAGTATCAAACATCCCACAAAGGACACCGCAAGCCCCATATCGCCGCCACGCACGCTATGGGCCGCAAGTAATAAATATGAGATAGTTATCAGAATAATGCCCAAAATAACTCCTTCTTCAATACACACTATACACTTCTAGATACGACTATAAAAAATAAGATCACAATCCTGTTTATACCTTATACAAACTAATCCTGTAACAATTTATCATATCCGACCTTATCCATAATCTGCCCGAATCGTTTGCCCGTTTCATAATTTTCCATCCAGAGTTTAAGACTCCTAGAAATTATAAGAAGCACTTCGGCACTACTGTAAATTCCCGGCAATTCAGATCCTAAACGTGGATGCCGACCAAGGCGACCACCGGCAACAACTCGCCAGCCCTTTCTGGAACATGAAATTACCTCAACCGGACAGGCGCGTGCACAAAAACCACAATCCAGACATTTTTCGCGAGTAATAATAACTTTGCCGTCGATAAATTGCATTGCATCGTCCGGACAATTCGTCACACATTCACCGCAACCGATACATCCTTCATGATCAATAACCGGAACACATGCGCGGATAAGTCCGATGTCGGAAATATGCGGACGTGAACAACCATTCGGACAAGCTCCGGCATTAACGCTGAAAACCTTATGACGCGAGATATCATCTCCAAACTGCGTTTTAAGAAATTCCGGCCAGCCGGACTCTATTACGGTTTTCTCAATTCTATCAGCAAAACTCTCTTCAACGAAAAGAGCAAAGCGGCATTCTCCGCCTTTGATGCCTCGGCAAATATTTATGATTGCGGATTTCTCCATAGTCAAACCTCTCCTGCTCATGATATCAGGCTGTTTAATTAATTAATAATAGAAAAAAAGATAACATAGTCTGACTTGAGTCAAAAAGTCAGACCCTAAAGCCCACAATAAGGCGACTTGTAATGAAAAATACACATAATCTTGGTCAAATCAATCTGTTTGCAGGCCTTTCCGAAAGCCAGTTAGAAAAACTGGACAGCATAGCCATCCCTCGAAAACTCGTTCGCGGTGAACAAATCTTTTTAATGGGACAAGAAGCCAGCGGCTTTTATAGTGTCGAAGATGGTAGAATTAAAATTTACCGGGAATCACTTTCGGGCAAGGAACAGATCATACATATTTTCGGCTGTGGTGAAATTTTCGGCGAAGTTCCGGTTTTTCAAGGAACAAGCTATCCTGCAAGCGCAGTAACTCTTGAAGATTCTACAGTTCTATATTTTTCACGTGAGAGATTTGAAAAGATAATAAAAGAAGACCCCAGCCTTGCAATGAGTATGCTGGCCCTTCTTTCAGGCAGGTTGAGACAAATGGTCAATCAAGTAGCCGCGCTTAGTCTGGAAGAAGTTCCCGGCAGGCTGGCAAGCTACCTGCTGTTGCTGAAAAACACCCAGAAATCTAACATTTTGGAACTGGATCTGCAAAAAGGACAGATAGCCGCATACCTAGGTACAATACAAGAAACCCTGTCACGCATTTTTAAAAAAATGAGCGAGCAGGGATTAATCAAAGTCGACAAAAAAACTGTCGAAATTATAGATGAAGCTTCTTTGGAACTTATTGCGAGCGGTGAGGAGCAGCTTTAGATCAGCGGTTAGACTCCATCATGGTATTTGCGTCTTCCCATGCCTGTGCAACAAGACTCGCAATCTGAGGCTTAGAGTACTGCCTGTCTGCGCCGACAGACTCGCCCTTATGCAGCAACTCATCTGTGATGAGAGATGAAAATAAAAATACGGTCAAATCTTTTAAAATAGGGTCACCCTTAATTCTGCGTGTCACGGCATGACCATCCATCCCCGGCATTTCAATATCTGAAACAACAAGCTGGATAAAATCGGTAATAGGTTTACCGGACTGTTCAGCTTTTTCTTTAAATATCAAAAGAGCATCCCACAGATCTTTCCCGTTAACAAAGGCGTCCACGGAGAATCCGCCTTTCTCCAAAGCCTGCGTTACCAGATTTCGCATAGAGCGGGAGTCATCAGCGCACACTGCCTTAAAAAAGACTTCATCAACTTCCGCGACGTCAAGCAAAGCTTCGTCGCTGTTGGCTGGACTTAAATCATCCAAAGCCTGTTCAAGGTCGAGAACCTGAAGAATACGATCTGGATCAGTAAGCTTAACTGTTCCGATAATTGTACCTTCAGCATATTTGACCATATTGCCTTGCAGGGATTCAAGCTCTTCCCAGCTTATACGATGAATTCTGTTAACGCCTGAAACCAGAAAAGCGCTGGTTACGTTATTAAATTCAGTGATAAGCACCATACGATTTTCACCGCGCACTCTATCCATTCTCAGCCAGCCGCTAAGATCGATAAGAGGGATAACAGAACCCATAAATTCAAACATACCCAGAACAAGAATATTACTTGAATCTATTTTACCGGTAGTTGTTTTTTTGATGTCTGCGTCTTTACGGCCAGAAAAATTTTTTAAATCAACTTCTTTAACAATCTTCTTAACTTTAGCGACATTCAACCCAAAGGACCAACGCTTTCGTTTATCGCCACGACCTTCATCGAGATATAATTCAAGAATTTCTACTTCGTTAGTTCCAGACTTCAATAGGATCTTGCTTGACATTTATTATGACCCCGCTCGTTATAAACTCATCACAACCTAGCTATAAAAACAATATATGAATGGTAGTTATTACAGCTAGGCGGTTCCGTCTAGTACTGTTTTTCAATGAAAACATTAACACCGTGCTATTCGCTCATTTTGAGAACCAAAGACGCCAGCATTTCCTTAAACACAGGTCCCCAATCACCCGGATTTTCCTGCCTGAATAAAGTCATGGACGGATACCATGGAGAATCTGCACGTTTACGCATCCATCTCCAGTCTGGATTATAAGGAAGCGCTACCCATACCGGAATTCCAAGAGCTCCCGACAGATGTGCAACAGACGTATCAACAGTTATGACAAGATCAAGCTGTCCTAAAACCTTAGCTGTATCTCCAAAATCTTCACAGCCCGACGCAAGCTCACGAACGAGAAAGCCACATGCTGATTTTTCCCTCTGAGCAGCTTCATCACCCTTTTGCAGAGAATAAAGCATTACACCGGGAATTCTGGAAAAAATAAGAAAATTTTCTATATCAACAGAACGGTTATGGTCATTTTTGTGAGTCGGTTTTCCAGCCCATACAATCCCCACCTTGAACTTAGTTCCCGGCGGCACATGCACAGGAAAACCCGACCCGGCAGGAGGGACAAGATATGGACACTTCGAAGGAATACTATCCATGTCATGCTTCATAATCCGTGGAAGACTTAGCAACGGAGCCTGAACATCAAAATCAGGCAACCTGTCACCGGCGCTTACTATCTTTTCAAGTCCTTCAAGCCCTTTCAGCAGAGATACAAGCTCTTTCTGGCATTCAAGAATGACCTCTCCACCACCCTTGGCAACCTCGGCAACGTATCTGCAAAAATTAAGCGTATCGCCGAATCCCTGCTCACTATATAAAAATATCCTGCGTCCATTAAGCGGTGAACCGTCCCACAACGGCTGCTTAAAATGACGCTCATTTAACTCATTACGATACCATCTATATTCATAAGCCTCAAAACCTTGAATAAAATCACCTCTTGAAAGCAGGGCAAGTGCTCTATCCCAATTTATTCTGACATCATCCGGCTTTGATTTTAAACAAAAATCAAATATTTGAATCGCTTCATCAATCTTACCCATATCCTGTAAAACAAGCCCTAGATTGTAGTAAGCATCAATGAATTTTCTATCTAATTTAAACGCCTTACGGTGACAGTATACAGCCTCTTTCAACTGCCCCAGTCTGCGCAGAACATTCCCGAGATTTGTCCAGCAACCAGAAGAATCAGGATCTACAGCAAGTGCTCTGCGATAACATTCTTCGGCAGCCCTGATTTTACCCTGACTACGTAAAAGAACTCCCAGATTTGATAAGATAACCGGCTCATCCGGTGAATAGGAAAGGGCCATTGCATAAAAATTCAGAGCATCATCATAAAGCTTAGCCGAGTGCATTTTCACAGCTTCTTCAAAAGCTTTGCGCCCGTTTTCGGGTAAAGAGTCCAGCCAATCTTCCCTGCTCATCGCTCCCTCATGGCGTAACTCATCGATCCCATGAACGGTTCCAAAATGTATTCCAGAACAGTGCGTGTTCCGATATGAATTCCGGCAACAACCTGAATCCCCGGGAAAAGTCTGTAAAAATTACCGTCGTGCTCAAAACTATCTTTATCAGTTTCAATACGGACCCGGTAATACATAGCCCCTCTTTTAGTTGTATCCGCATCAGGACTGATATTAATCACTTTCCCATCAAGATTACCGAATCTTGCGGCATCACGGGAAGCAAGCTTAACAACCGCCTTCTGTCCGTCTTTTACATATCCGATATCACTTATAGGAAGGCGGGCTTCAATCACGAGTTTATCTCCGGCGGGTACTATATCCATAATTGTCGACCCCGCCCTGACAACCTCCCCGGCGCTCATAACATATAAAGTTTTAATAACTCCATTTACCGGAGACCTTATAACTGTTCGTTTTAAATTATCCTGAAATTTTCTAATGCGCTGTGAAAACTCTTCAAGTTCACGACGATCTTCCTGCATTTCTTCTCTGACAGAGGCATAGTATGAATTGGTAATTTCATTAATATCCGCCTGCGCCTGAATCAGTGCAGAACGAGCTTTCGCAAGCTTCGCTACATCCTCATCGATTGAGCTTTTTAATGAAGATTCTTCTTTAAGAAACCCTAAATGTTTATAGCGGGAAGTAAGCCCTTCATCTAGTAACCCGCTGCTTATAGCTATCTGCTCACGCAAAAGTCTAAGACTGATCACGGCGTTTCGCTGGCGGGAAGCAATCTGTTTTATGTCTTGTTCACGCTGAATAATTTTTTCTCTTTCTGATTGCAGATCATTCTTAATCCGCTCTTTTCTAGTCTGAAAAAGCTTAAGGGAGCGCTCTATAAGTTTAGGGTAATTCTCAAAAATGTCTTTGGGATAATTAGGTTTATCAAAACCTTTATCTTCCGCTTCAAGCCTAGCAATATTAACCCGCAGGGTTTTCACTCGCACATCAAGTTCTTCCACACTGGAATCACTGGCTGTAGCTTCAAGCTCCATCAACTCCTGTCCTTTTGAAACAGACTGACCTTCACGGGCGCTGATTTTTAATACGATTCCACCCTCAAGGTGCTGAACGAGCTTAAGGCGGGAACTGGGAATAACCTCACCTTCCGCCTGACTCACTATATCAAGCTGAAACAAACAGGCCCAGCCGAAAAACCCCAAACACATAAGAACACAAATAAAGAGAAAAAAATGACTCGCGGCTTGAACTTCACCGGATGTCTGCGGTGCATTGTTATTGATCATTTTGATTCTCCACCGCTCTCGGTACAACACCCCTGACTTTTCTTATCTTTCGCTGGATATAAAATTGTCGGCACAGGCTTACTGCTCAGATCAATCAAAACATCGGACCGTTCAGCAAGGCGCACGTCCTGAGTTACAATAATCAAAGTTTTCTTAGCTTTTACAAGAGATTGAATCACCATATCCATGATCCGAAGACCTTCTGGATCGAATCCTTCGGTCGGCTCATCCAGAATACATATAGCCCCTTGAACAGCTAAAGCTCTGGCCAGAGCAAGTCTGCGCCGTATGCCCACTGCAAGCTCCTGCCCGCCGTTTATAACCTGAGCTTCAAGACCTTGCACACTGGTATCAAGATATCTTTTCAGACCTGAGGCTTCGACAATCCTTAAAACTCGTTCATCGTCGATATCAGGACAATTCAAACAAATATTTTCTTTAATTGTAGCATTTAAAAAACGTGGTTCCTGCGGAAGATACATCACCTGACTTCTCCACCACGGGGCGGCAAGCTGACGCAAATCAACTCCTCCGGCAAGAATCTGTCCCCTGCCGGGATCAATAAGTCCCAGTAGCAATCTAACCAAAGTAGTTTTTCCGGAACCGTTATGCCCGGTAATTACGACGATATCTCCACCCTTGATATCAACTGAAAGTCTTTCGAAAAGCGGTCCAGTGGAACCGGGATAAGCAAAACCGAGATCTTTTATTTCAATGCTTCCCTGATATTTTTGCAGAACGGTTCCAGTCGAAGATTCAAGCGGCTGACTCATAAACTCGCGTAAAGAAATCATCATGGTTGAAGCCTGATCAAGCATATTGCGTGACTTCATAAATGAAGCTGAAACAGAAAGAGCTTTTCCAGAAAGGATCGATGCACCGATAAGCCCCCCCATACTGAGCGAACCCGCAACAACTTCACGCGCCCCCACAGCATAAACAAAAACACGAAGAAGCATACCTAATGTTTGCAACACGGCCTGCGCCCTTGTTCCGCTCTGAACCATATCACGCTTAATCTCTTGAAGTTTATCAACCTGACTGTCCAAGACTTTTGAAAGAAGTCCAATTCCTCCGAAAGCTCTGACCGTATCTGCTCCGGCGATTGCATTGGAAAGATGCCCGCGATGAGACACGGACTCATTCCGCATATTATCCATCAACTTTTTTCCGCGACGCATACTGAGCCAGCCGGAAAGACATGTGCATAAAACAGCCAGTATAGTAATGATTGCAATGGCGGGACTGAGAAAAAAAACGGCGCCCACAAAAAGAAGGAAAAACGGCATATCAAGAACAGAACATATAACAGAGGCGTCATAGCCGGACTGGACAACCTGAATACCGTTCATAAGCTCATGAATACGGGCAGGAGGAATGCGGCCCAGAGTATTCATTTTCGCACGGGCAAGGCATGTTAAAACAGCATCGGCAAGCGCTCTGTCAGGACCGACATTCACAGCAGAAGCCATGCGGACGCGCACGACAGTAAAGGCATGACTTAAAAATCCGGCAATAAGCATTCCGGAAGTGAGAGTGATAAGAGTTCCGTCAAAGCCATACCCGACATAACGGTTAAGAACCTGTATGACAAAAATAGGTGAGGCAAGCGAAAGAATGTTTATAAAAAATGAAGCGAGAGAAATCTCAAACGCAATAAATGGAACGAGTGACAGTCTGCGAAGCAATTCTCTCATATTCGACTACTCAAAAACTTCGATGTCTATCATCCCCATCTGGTAAAGCAGTCTGTATGCAAAAATTATGTTATCAATATCAGCAGTTACACTTGCACTTGTAGCAGTACTATAATCCCGTTCACCGACCAGAATATCGAGAAGCTCCACCTGTTCTCCGGTAGCCCTTTTTTTCTTAATCAGTTCAAGAAACTCTGCGGTAATATTGGCCTGAGTTCTATAAAGTTCAGCATTCTTACGAAGTGTCATAAGCTCAAGCCATGCGTTTCTGACATTCTCTTCAACCGTGCGTCTCACATCAAGAGTCTGTTTGCGTATTTCACGCAGATTGGCTTTTGCAGACTGAGCACCCTGATATTCACTGATGCCGGAAAAACCGGTATAACTGACCTGAAAAGTTGCTTTGTTTTCCATTCTTACGCCGCTTGCGCCCTGATCCTGTTCTCTTCTTTTGCCTTCAACGACAAATTCAAATTTCGGGAACAGAGTAGCTTCCTGAATATCGACATCGCTGGAAGAAGCTTCTTTAGTGTATTTAAGTTGAAGAAGCTGAGGATTCTGCTCATAAGCCTGAGCAATAGCATCATCAATAGAGGCAGGCATATAACCTGAAGGCATTGCCACAGGGACCATTTTATTTATTTCATCAGAGGTGATGGGATATCCGAAAACTGACCTAAAACGGTTGCGTGCAATCTGAAGCTGTCTCTCCACTGTAACTCTGTAAGACATGGCTCCTGCGAGCTGAGCTTTAATCTGAAGTTCTTTATATGACAGCCCCGCACCGCGCTGAACGAGTGTTTCTTCCATTCCGGAAAGACGCTTCATACTCTCTTCTGACTGAATTGCGTATTTTAGCATTTCTCTTGAACGGATAAGCCCGAGATACGCATCAACACCCTGAATAATCAACTCCTGCTTCGTCTGGTCAAGCACTGCTTTATATTCATTAAGAACAGCTTCTGCCCGGGTGACTCCTCCGGTTGCTCCGCCAAAATCGTAAAGCAACTGAGTAGCTTTAATCTTTTCTTCGTTTCTACCTTTATCCGTGCCGCCGCCGGGCTTATCAATCTCTTCACGCCCGCCTTCAACAGAAGCATCCACTTTCGGAGTCCAGCCGGACCAGCTCTGCGAAACGAGATGTTCCGCCGACTCTACGCGAGCTTCGGCAGCTTTAATCCTGTCATGAGTGGAAAGGAGGTCTTTTAAAATTTTGGCGAGATAAGGCTTCCCGTCAACCTGACCGGGGTTCATTGCACTCATTCCTTCGGACATCGCAGGCTGGGCGGCAACCTCTCCAACCGAAGCGAATAAAAGAAAAAACACCACAAACATTACAGGCAAACGAACAGGTCTCATGACAACTCCCCGAAAAAAGTAAATATAATAAGGCATTATACACAATCAACTAAATTATTACTTTCTATATACATAAATATGATTGAAAAATCCAGAGAACTAGGTGTATCTATCGTTATATATATTGGACTTTTCAACAAATAAATCAACCTTTTTTAATTTAATATATGCTAAAAACTATCAAAAAAATTTTCGGCTCAGATACCCTGCTCTTGTTCATAACAGGCATGGTTGCTTCGCTCATAGTTGCGGCCCTCTATATTTTCAGGCCGCCTATACTCCAATTTGTTGACTATAAAATATATGACGAGTTCATGCGCCAAAGCCCCGTAGGTGAAAAAACAGACATCCCGGCAATTGTCGATATTGATGATGAAAGTCTTGCGGAACTTGGACAGTGGCCTTGGCCTCGTTACAGAATGGCATTATTGCTTGCAAAAATTAAACAGGCCGGAGCTCTTTCAACAGGACTGGATATACTCCTTGCCGAACCGGACAGAACATCTCCCCAGACAATCCAGAAAAGCCTCCGCAACGAACTCGGGGTTACTGTTAATTTCAAAGGTCTCCCCGCGGGACTGATGGACAATGATCGAGTTCTTGCCGATGTTCTCTCGCAGGGCAAATATGTGCTTGGTTTTTATTTTGATTTTCAAAAAGATGAAAACGATCAGCCAGTGCCTTCTACTGAGTGCTTTATAAAACCTCTTTCCATAGCACAGATAAAAACTGAGGATTCCCCCCCCTTAGATAAGTTTACCCGCGACGCTTTAAGCGCCATATGCCCTCTACCAATACTGACAAAAGCTTCCCCCTTATGCGGATTTTACAACTCCATCACGGACTTTGACGGCGTGGTCAGACGAGTTCCGCTAGTCATCTCATGGGAGGGAAAACAATATCCCAGTCTGGCGCTTGCAACACTCATGAAAGCGATGAACAGAAAAAGCGTTATCGCAAAAACTACAAGATATGGTTTTGAATCCATCAGACTTGGAAAAACTGTCATTCCAGTTGATGCAAACGGGCAGATGCTGGTCCGCTATCGTGGCGGTACAAATGAATTTCCATATTACAGTGCTCGTGACATACTGAGCGGGAAAGTCGGAGAAAAAGAACTTAAAGGTAAAATAATACTTATGGGCACCTCCGCAGCAGGACTGCGGGATCTGCGGGTTACTCCTTATACATCCAATTACCCCGGAGTTGAGGTTCATGCGACTGTCATCGACAACATTATTACTAAAGATTTCCTGCTCCGCCCCGACTGGATTCCCGGACTCGGGCTTGTCATTGTACTAGCCGCAGGTATTCTAACAACCATACTCCTAACATGGACACGCTCTCTTCTGATAGTCCTGCCTATCGCCGGGATGGGTATTGCTATCGTTGCAGGAGCGTTATTTGTTTTTAAAACATATAACGCATTCCTTACTCCCACCTACGCTTTGATTACATTAAGCCTCAATTTTACGATGCTCACCTTAATCAAATTCTGGCGGGAAGAAGGACAGAAAAAATTCTTACAGGCGACATTCTCCTCATACCTTGCGCCGGAACTTATTGATGAAATGTTTTCAAGACGCGAAATGCCGGAGCTTGGCGGCGAAGCAAAAACAATCACCGCCTACTTTACCGATATTCAAAGTTTCTCCACTTTTTCCGAAAAGCTGACCGCAACACAGCTGGTAGAACTTCTCAACGAATACCTCTCGGTAATGACTGACATCCTTATTGAGAACAAAGGAACCCTAGATAAATACGAAGGGGATGCGATTATCGCCTTTTTCGGAGCACCTATAGATGTTCCAGATAATGCGCTGCGAGCTTGCCGCGTTGCTGTTGCCATGCAAAAGGCCAACAACGACCTGAGGGATAAATGGAGTCGGGAAAAACAAATACCCGGTGAACCGAATCGAAACACTAAAGGATTCCCGGATGATCAATGGGCTCCAGATGAAAAATGGCCGAAAGTCGTCCATAATATGCGAACCAGAATAGGCGTGAACACGGGCGAAATAGTAGTAGGAAATATGGGTAGTGCCATGCGCATGAACTATACCATGATGGGCGATGCTGTTAACCTTGCCGCCCGCTTGGAAGAAGGCGCAAAACAGTTCGGTATATTCAACGCAGTCAGTCATTTTACGCTCGAAATGGATGCCGAAGATGAAAACGGTAATCCCTGCAAAGTTATGGATTTAGTCGAAGCAAGGATGGTCGATAATATTCAGGTAGTAGGGAAAAGCGAGCCGGTAAGAATCTATGAATTGGTAGCCATGAAAGGCGGCCTTACCGAAGAAGAAAAGATTCTGTTCGACCTGTTCAGCAAAGCGCGTGAACATTACGTCAACACTGAATGGGATAAGGCTATCGAACTATACAAAGAAGCTGAAAAGTACGAAAGATTCACGGATACAAAAGTAACGCCATCCGAAGTGTTCCGCAAAAGAGCGGAAGAATTTAAAATAAATCCGCCTGTACCAGCCGGAGAGACTTGGGATGGGGTTTATCGGATGACTAAGAAGTAGGGGGGATAATTTTTATATTTTATGAATCTTAAACCTATCCAGTAGACTAGCTATCTCTAAATTATCTGGAAATTTTTCGACAAGAACAACTAGTTCAAGTAAAAAGGAGTCCACTTTGCTAACGTTCTTCGCTCTAGCATAATATATGATCAAACTGAAGGTAGCCTTAGCTAGACTTAAAGCTATCAATGATTTTTCAGAAACTACCTGCACCAAAAGCTTCAGTTCGGCATACACATCTTCAGCTTTAACCAAATCATCTGAATCGCCATAAGCAGCGACCAAGCTCAAAGCTAACAACGACCAAAAAAATGCAAAAGATATTCCGACCTTTTCCGGTATATGGATCAGTTTATTAAATGTGGGATGATTTAAATAGTCCTCACTTGCTCTACTCAAAAAAAGTGCAGTATTACGTGGTTGTAAAATCCACGCCTCCTCGATAATTTTGCTACGAAAATCATTTTCAACATACGTATCAAAATCATCAGACAAAAAATCTAAAACAAAAAGTTCCCCTACAAGATCAGGTTCCCATGCCGGAATAACATGCTCTAATTCAGGATATTTTTTAGCCTCACCATTCAAAGCTCTAAATCTGTCTTTATTTCTTATAATTTCCGATAAAGCGGTAACACAATCAGGCAACGTTTTTTTCTTCATGCTCGAAATCCCACCAACAATCGTAGCCAACGCCAACAAAGCCTTATCCTCTTCCGTAACCCCATTAGGTTTCCAAAACTTTTCATCTTCCCGCTTAATAACATCAAGCAAAAGCGACTTACGACTGTACTCTTTACCACAGCCGCCTTTAGCTACAGCATCCGCAAAATATGCCGCGAACAAAGGTCGCATAAGCGGATCAATTTCTTTCAGCTTTTCTAAATGATCGTCCCATGTTTCAGGAATTTCTTTTCTTTCAATTCCATAGAAAAAATCAAAAATACCCTCTGCTATCTCTGACTCAGATTCATTTATAAAAAGAGGGGCCGAATGAATCATGCGGCTTATATCTGCGTGCTCAATAAGTTTTTGCAACTTATGATCGGAATTCTCCCTATCCAAAATCAATACCCGCACATTGTAATCAAATCTCGGTGCGCGATTACTCAAAATCTCAAAAACTCGAATTAACCGATCCTGATCTTTCGAAGCGTAATCAATAACTATAAGTGTCGGCTGGCTAGGCTTCCACTTTTCAAATTCAAAATTTATATCTTCCAAAATACCAGCTCGATACGCACCACCATTTCGCAAACAAAATTCCAGACCAAGCCTGCTTTTACCCACTCCGCCGGGGCCTAGCACAGACTGCCAACTGAATCTTTTATCACTATAGAGAAAGCCATCAAGCAATTGAAGTTCTTCTTCTCTACCTACAAAAGGAATATATTGAGATCGATAGATAAACTTGTGGCGTTCATTGCCTTCCGAATACGTGCATTTAAATTCCGGCTGCTGATTAAGAAGCTCTATTATACTCCCGAGATCATCCTTAACCTTATCAAGCATACCAAACTGCTTAAGATCGGCTTGCAAATCCAAAGAAAGCGCATTCCTATGTTCAATATCTCCGGCAGAGCGATCTATTTTACCGCCTAAAATTTCTTTTAACTCATTCTCAGCTTTTGTTTTCTCAGAAACCTTCGCACTAAAAATATTTAATTTATCAATTACGCCTCTAATCCACTCATAACGACTTATACGTTTAAGCAATCTTTGCTTCATCGTGTCAGACATTAACTTAACAGCATGTTTGCCACCGGAAACAACTAAAGGCGTAAGTAACTTAAGACCAAGCCTTACCTTCCACTTTGGAAAGTCATACTCTTCTACAAGCCAGTCAGAAATAAATTTAGAAGAATCAACATCCGATAACCACTTAATAAGGTCTTCAGAATTAGAAATAGATTCTAGTGATAATTCAATATCGTCTGGGATTGTTTCTGGCTCTTTATTCATTAGATATGAGTGATAAAATAACTAAGGCATGTCAAGGATGTTCATTGAACTTATAACCTTTAATGAACTATAAATTGCAACACGTTTTGCAACACTTTTTGAAAACGTAACACTCTGTTTATTAAATACAATTACTTGAAACTTTAAAATTCATGCAAAGAGTTTTGCAACACTTTTTGCAACAGAATATGCACAAAAAAATCCCCTGAAATACAACGTATCTCAGGGGATTATAAACAACTAAAAAAGGGTTTAAGCCGCCGGAGGCATAATCTTACCGAACCTTAAAAACCCGCGCCCCGTCTGAACTGTCTTCAACATTGAATCCAGCCTCGAGCAACTTATCGCGTAATGCGTCTGCTGTGGCGAAATCCTTTTTCCCGCGTGCAAGCTCTCTGTCTTCCAGAATGATTTTAATTCCTTCCGGTAGCTTTATAAACGGAACAGGCATGGCGTCGTGATCGAGTATCCCTAAAATCTCGTCGACTTCGAGCAATTGATTCAAGCAGAACTGAGCTTCAGCCCCGCAAAGTTTAGCTGATCCTAATAATGAATTAATAGCCTTGGAGAATCCAAACAATATGGGCCAGAATCTGTGCAGTTTCAAATTGTCATCAAGCGCCTGTGAAAGACCGCTTTTAAGGGTGAACACTTCCTGATCGATATCTTCGGAAATATCTCCTGAATTATTTGCAAGCATGCTGAGTCCTGCGGCAAGATCCTGCAATTTCTGCTGATTCTTCACCCACATGGAAATGGCCTGCTCGCTGCATACCAGCGGCTTTTTGTATGACGATGAAAGCATCCACATACGCACTGCAATGGGCTGTCCCGCCTGTTCGATTAATTCATCAACACAAGGCAGTACTGAACCACCGGGCAAGACTGGCTGCGCGACCATCCATACTTGCGGAGAAACGCCTGCCCCCGCCCAGATTGCGCGTAAATTTTCCAAATGCGGAAACCTGTGAATCTCACCGGCAAGAAGCAGACTTACGCCCGGCAAGCCTTCCAAGGCGGTTACTGCCTGCTGTAAAAACCAGCTTGGGCGCACATTGCCCCACTCGGTTTCAAGCACATCTCCGAGTTTCAAATCTTGCAGAGTTGCACGTTTAAGCAGTGTAAAATCACGCGGATTTTCTTTTACGTAATCATCCAGATCAACGGTCTTGCCAAGGCTGACCATATCGATATCCATGTTGGTCATGTGACCATATCCCTTGTCGCGGGACACATCGAAATATACTGAGCGGAGTTTTTCATAAGCAAGGCCATGCGCCAACATAGTCCGGCAAATTGCTACGGTTCTGTCCACACAGGAAGAAGCTCTTCCGAAACGAACGGATTCGCGAACGCCTAAAAGCTTAGCAGCGGCCTCCATGGCAGTAGTTACTTCTCTGGCAAAACTCTCACGGGAAACACCTCTGTCACGCGAAACCGCAAGGGTCTGATCTTCAAGATCGGCAAGCCCGACCAGTGCGGAAACTTTGCTTCCTTCGCGCTCAAGATGACGCGCCAGCACATCGAGCATTACAATACGTCGGAACGCTTCAGGGTCATAGGGATTGTCAAAAGACGGCCCCATTGTGAACATTCCAGTTTCAGTATCAGCGCCCGATAAAATTTTATCTTCACCTGTGGACTGATCAAATATTTTCGGTCCCTTAAAAACCTGCGGGCGGAAAAGAGGAGTTGAAAGATAACGCTCACCGCCATCCGGGAAAATAGTTACAACCAAGCCCCCTTCAAGTTCAGCAGCTACAGCGGCAGCCCCAGACATGGCAGCACCGGAACTCATCCCTACAAAAACGCCCTCTTCTTTCGCAAGTCTGCGGCAGGCATCAAAAGCATCGGTGTCCTCAACACGGATTATACGGTCCAGCTTCTGCTTGTCATATATCCCGGGAGGATAGGATTCCTGCATGTTTTTAAGCCCCTGAATCTTGTGACCGGGCTTCGGCTCAACAGCAATAATCTGAATATCAACATTAAGCTCTTTAAGGCGCTTGGTTATCCCCATAATGGTTCCGGAAGTTCCGAGACAGGCAACAACATGAGTCACCTTTCCGTCAGTCTGATCCCATATTTCCTGAGCTGTGCCCTCATAATGAGCTAAAATTGAAGCAGTATTATTGTACTGGTCTGTCAGGAGATATTTTTCCGGTTCCTCACGATAAAAACGATAAGCCTGCTCAATTGCGCCGTCAGTTGCCAGATGACCGGGAGTAAGCAAAATATCCGCACCGTAAGCGCGCATAATCATTTTGCGTTCCTCGGATGCTGTTTCAGGCATAATCAGCATAAGCTTATACCCTCTTACCGCACACGCCATAGCCAGCCCTATTCCGGTGTTACCGGAAGTAGCCTCGATAATAATTTTACCAGGCGTAAGCTCCCCGGATTCTTCGGCCCGCTTGATCATCGCGGTCGCTACGCGATCCTTTATGGAACCGCCCGGATTCATTGATTCAAGCTTAGCCAGAATCTTGACGTTTTTATTTGGATTAAGGTGACGCATCTCAACAAGAGGAGTTCCGCCGACCAACTCAAGAATATCATTTGCAAACATTTTATCTAATCCTTTCAAGTATATATAATAAATAAATTCAAAAACATTTTAAGCGAACATCACCTTTTTTTATTCTGGCAGATTTTTTGCAAATAAAAAGCAGAACATCGTCAGTCTGAATACAAATATAAAATTCAGACGACCAGTGACAGGTCACAACAAAACTATTTCAACAGACTGCCAAGGACGGAATCAATGTCAGCTTACCCATTCCTCAAAGAAAACATCGAAGCTCTTGAAACATACAACCCGCCCCTTTACGCATGGTTAAGCAGTCAGGATTTTGACGAAGAAAAACTAACCCAATGCCTTTTCAAAAACAGATGGGATATTCTCGACTGGAAAATGGAAAACGGCAACGGCATGTTCGAATCTTTTTTGCCCAACCTTATCTATAAAGATTGGATCGTCCCCGAAAAAGCCGAAACCAGTGCAACTTTCATTATAGGCTGTAACCTCGGATATGGCCTCAATCATGTACTGATGACAACACCCGATACTCACAAAGTAATCGTTTCAGAGCCTAATGCTGAAATGCTGCTAGCCTGTCTGGGACAGACCGATTACCGCCCATTCATGGAAAATGGAAAACTCCATTTTTGTCCTGTCGATGAAAACAGACTGATGAGTATCATTAAAGACCTCGACCTTCAATTCGTATACGGCAAGATTTATTTGAGACTTGATATGCCAAGTCAGCAGATCGGGCCCGAATATGCCCGCTGGTCCGCAACTATTCGCGACAAAATGGAATCATTCAGTGTTGAAATGACAACTTTGCGTTTAAAGCAGGATGTCATGGTCGGCAACGAATTAGAAAACTTTTCCAGAACAATCCAAGACGGGACCATCTCTACGCTTAAAAATGCGGGTAGAGGTCTCGGCGCAGTAATCCTCGGAGCAGGACCGTCACTTGCTGAATTCGGACCTGAGCTTGCTAAGAATCCGGGCAATGCGGTTTACGTGACAGCTCTTCAAACGTTACCGGCAGTACAAAAAACAGGGTTGAAACCTCATTTCTGTATGGGACTCGATTACAATGAATCAATGCTCAGGGTATATGAACAGCTGGATCGCGAATGGGCAAAGGACATCCCGCTGATTTATTCAACCAAGCTTGATCACAAAGTGCTTGAAGCATACCCCGGACCGACCATTCCCATGTGGACCTTGGGCGGACTTGGAACATTTGCATTCAATCAGCATGAAGAGATTTTTGATGCAGGTAGTAACGTCAGTATTACTCTGAACAGATTTCTCGACTGGTGCGGATTCAACCAGATTCTTCTGGTAGGTCAGGACTTTGCGTGGAAAGGCAAAGTGTCTCACGCAGCCGGTCATCAGAACGCTGGAGCAACTTTTCCCGCAAGCGCATTAGTCCGCCTTAAGAACGCTGACGGCGAAAATTTAACATCCTCCATTCAGTACATGACTTCCAAACGAGAAATGGAAGAAGATATCACGAAACTAAAAACTCCGGTCTTCAACCTTTACGGCGGCTGTGCTCTTATCGACGGGACAAAGAATGTAGATATGCAAAAAGTAAACATGAATGGATTGCTCGCATCAGCTCCCGGAAGCATGGATTACTTTTTGACAGCTATGAACCTTGCCCGCACTCCCAGACCTGCTCCAAGGTTTGAATCACGCAGTCAAAAATGGAACGTATCAATCAGAAATGCGACCAAAAAACTTGAGAAACTTTTCCGCAAGCTCAACAAAAATCAGAAGGAAATCAATAAAACATTTCATGATGTATATTTCTTCCTGAGACAAGACCCGCTCTATCTTCCTTATCTCTACAACGAGATTCTGGATATGGCTGGACTTGCAAGAGCAAAAACAAGCTACGCTCCTAAAGATCTGCCCCATTTTAAAAAGATCGCCAAAAAAACGATCAAAAAAGTCAGATACATGGACCGCTGCTTAAACCTTGAAGAACGTAAAGAAGCTGCATGAAAGGCAGACTTAAACAAAAAAAAACAATAATTTCCATATCCATCATATTGAGAAATCCTCTGACTCACCTGCCCGAGTCAGAGGATTTCTCAATTTATCCTGAATTTAAAAAACATTAATCTTTCTACAAAAACTCATATCCAAAATTAATAAAATCATTTTCATAACGCTCATTCACAAGCTTTATAAGCTCAGGTGTGTAGTAGTCTGAAATGTAGTCACACTTGCTGGGTCTTGACCTGTTTTCATGGACAACGTCTATTTCTTCACCAGCTTTTGCAAGGAAGGCGGCAATTTCAACGGCATAATTTTCAAAACGCAAAAAAGATATATCGTTCATAACCCCCTCAGGAGTAGTTAATATACTAGTTTGCGATTCAAAGTGAATATTTGAGAATTCATCAGGACAAATGGCAATAAATTTACAAAAATTACTAAATGTATATGGCTTAATTATTTTGCTAAATGCAGAATTTAAAAATTCATCACTACCCACTCGCATAAGATGTGAATACAAAGATGCTAAACGTGTGTAAGGGTTTCTAACTATTGTAAACTTGTTATATTCATTAAAAAAAGGAGATGTAACATCAACATTATTTCGTAATTTTTTATATCTAATTTCTGTTTTAACTTGCTTAGAATATATTTTATCAAGAATAGCGATAGTACTTGATGTTCCATTTTTACATATATCAATAAATATTAGTTTTTTATTTTCAACTAAAGAAGTAAGTTTTACTCTGAAAGGAATCTTAAATAATTGTACATTTTGTCTACATATAACCGTGATATACTTTATCAACTCTGCCAAACAATATCCATTACATCCTACATCCACAATACAAATTTTTGAAAATTTACTCTTGTCATATTTTTTAAAAGCTTTTTCATACATATAATCATATTGGTCTGTATAAGAAAAAGAGTCTTCAAGAAAATCATTCATCTTCAAATCGTGAATTACTGCATTTCCTTCAGGATCTATATTGGTAGCAATAATAAAATATGTGGACTTATCGTTAAGTTGAGGCATTTTTGATAAAATTTGCAGCTTATTTCTATCCGTTAAATTAAAAGCATCATACATTTCTACAAATCTACAACTTTCCTTATAAATACAAAAATCATTACATTCTTTTTCGCGTAAAATATCTGCAATTTCTTCATGATACATGGACGCAATAACAACCTTGCATTCACTAAACGCTCCAATCTCCGAAATATTTATCACTGGCTTAGAGAAAAGATCACCTGATTTTTTATAACTATCTACAAAAGCTTTTACTCTTATATCATTCCGTTTTTTCTTAATTTCTATAAAGAAAAGCTTCGCTGCTTCTCCTGTTCCATATATTATTATCTCCGCCCCTTGTTCAATCCCTTCAAGCCCGCAAACCATATTGCACCTCATTAAAAACTCTTTAATAGCGTCTACCTTAATCAATTAACTCTACACTTAAAAATAACATTAAGTGCTTTTATTAACTACATCTGTTCAAGAAGTGAAGCAACAGAACAACCCCATTCCGCATCAGTTAAAAGATTCACTTGAATCCCCAGCCATGCCCGTGTAAACCGTGCCAATGAACGACAACAAACACGATGAACCATATTTTATGAAAGACGGAACACTGGTTATCCCCTTCTCCTGCCCAGACCACAGTTATAAGTATTGGAAAAAAGAAGGTAAACAACTTTCAGAGATCCTCGCTGAAATGAATGTGGACAAGGAAACTTGGAAAAAATTTACAACTGACACCCATCCTGATGATGCCGCAGAAAAAGCTGATTCAGACGAGAACAAGGATTAAGGTTATAAAGAGTGATCCGTTTCATTCATAAATATTCCAGCATATGCCACTTTATTCTGGCCTCATTCCCCTTGCTGACAGCTCTTGCAGTGATATTCTGTATCTTCGGCAATGAGGCTGCTGCCACAGCATGGTTTAAAGCTCACGCTCAGGCAAATCCGGACTATAAATTCATTGCAAAAATAATTACGGACTTTGGAAATATTGTTTTCTATCCAGTCTACTTGTGGTTTCTGATTACAGGGATAAGACAGAGAAAAAAATCAAGACTAAGGTTCGCTCTAGTCTATCTGACTGTGCAAATTATCGTCAGTGTCATCACTGTCAGATTTCTAAAAATAGCAATCGGCAGACCGCGCCCCGGTGAAGGCACTTTTTTTGAACCTTACTCCACCCGCGGAGCATACAACTCGCTTCCATCAGGACACACCTGTGAAATTTACGGGGCTTCCCTGCCTCTCGTTCTTAGATACAAAACACTGTTGCTGACTTTATTCTTAGGATTATTTGCCGCAACAGTGGCCCTCAGCCGCATATACCTTACATGGCACCACCCGAGTGACGTTTTCTTCGGCTGGATGCTCGGCTCAGTCGCCGGCTTCGCGATTCACCTTTTTTCAAAAGAGAATTAATATGAATAACTACACCTCCCCGATATGGAATTTCATGGAAAAACATCCGTGGATCAGCGTAATAATGATCATTGCGATGCAGTCGATCTTCACTATGGACTACCGTTCACTATGGTTTTCCGATGAAGTTCGCTATGCAGAAGTATATCATCAGATGAAAGATGCAGGACACTGGCTGGTAATGTACCTGAACGGAGTTCCATACCCGGACAAACCACCTGTATATTTCTGGTTTTTATCACTTATCGACGCAGTTACTCCTGCCGATGGCATAAGCGTATTTTTCCTTGGCTCAGCAGTTTCAGCAGGAATTTTCTTACTCTCAACGGTTGCCCTTGCACGCACTCTCGGATGTGGCCGCAAAACTACTCTTGCAACCGGACTGGTGCTGCTTACAAACATTTTCTTTATAGGAATTGCTCACTATTCCCGCATGGACCTGCTTTTTTCCAGTTTCATAATCTGGGCTAACATATGCCTTTTCAAAGGATTCCATTCGAAACACGCACCCAAATGGATAATTTCTGCCTTTGTACTGATGGGAATTGCCACACTGACGAAAGGCCCGCTTGGAATTGTTTTTCCGGTACTGACAGCTGTCTGTTATCTCATATGGAAAAAGAAACTCTCTTTGTTCCGCAGTAAGGCGGTTCTCAAAGGTTTCGCCATTCTTGCCGTAATACTGCTGGCATGGATAATCGGAGCAATACTCGTAGACGGCACCTCATTCATTCATAATATTTTCTACAAACAAATTTACGAGAGGGCTGTAAGCTCCTTCCACCACGAAGAACCTTTCCAGTATTACCTGATTGCCTTCCCGCTGGCATGGCTTCCATGGTCAATGGCAATCTTTGCTCTTCCTCTGAAAAAGCTGTTCAGCATGTCCCACTGGCGGGAAGTCACAGCTCTCAGAAAAAGCTCTCTAAATGATGGAAGGGACTGGGCATGGATAATGTTCATAAGCGGATTTGTAATGCTTACCTGCCTCAGTATCAAAGTCCTTATCTATATACTCCCGCTCTTTGCACCGCTTGCGATTCTTACAGCAAAAGGGCTCATGGGAGAGGGTGATAATCCTCCGGCTATTAATTCAAAGAAACTTTGGACAGCAGTAGCCTGTGTATATCTCCTGTTTGCTGTTACCGCTCCTTTTGCTGAAATATTCTTCCCATTTGATTTTGCGATTAAAGGACTTTTCTTCACATTCCTGATTATGGGATTGGGCGGATTAGCTCTTCTGGCAACCAGATCATCCGGTAGAAAAACAGGACTGCTTATCATGGCGGTAACCATGACGCTCTGGATTCAGCCGCTGGCACTTAAAACGCTTCCTTCGCTTGATCCTCTCATGAGTCCACGCATGACTGGTGAAATTATGAAAGAATACATTGATCAGGGAAGCTACCCGCTGGCGCATAAAATATATTCCGGTATTTTCTCATACTACGCCGGAACCAATATCCACGAAACGAGTGATTTTAAAGAGATAGAAAGGATACTCGAAGAGCAGGATAAGGTTATTCTGGTGATGCAGAGAAAATACTTTGACCGCTGGAAAAATTGCCCTGAAGGCGTAACGATCATTAATGAACAATTTATATCTGACCGCCCTTACGTCCTTCTTCGCAAATAATTAATATAAAAGTATTAAATTAAAAGGGTTGCTTTGATTAAATTCAAAGCAACCCTTTTTTATGTTTTGCACTCGCAGTTTCTTTTTAAGTTTTCAAAGGCAGAACAGCATGCTAGATATAACTTGTATGTCTTTTCCAGATTTCAATTTATGCCATTCAATTCAAAAAAAGTAATCAGAGGAAAATATGCCGAAATCTAAAAACAACATCCTCTTCGTAGATGAAGAAAAAAAACAGATTGAAGCCTTTAAAAAGATGCTAATGCCCATGTCCGGACAGTGGGAGTTACACTTTGCAAACTCAGCAAAAGAAGCTTTAGAACTGATTGAAATTCAGCCATTTGATATCGTTGTTACGGATTTTCATACAACAGGACTCCCCGACGGAGAGCTCATAAGTGAGGTTAGAAAACAGCAGCCCGGAGCAATTCGTTTCATTTTATCAAAGGATCAGAACACAAATAAATCCATGCACTCGGCTATGTATGCTCATCAATTCATAAGCAAACCTTGCTCCGCAAAAGAACTGATCGAAACAATTGAAAGATGCCTCAGATTAAAAAATATATTCCTTAATGAACGGGTTTCTAAAGCGATTGCCTCAATAGATGAACTTCCTGTAATGCCGTCTCTGTACATCAAACTAGAGAAAGAACTGCGAAAAGAAGATGTTTCGATCAAAAATATCGGCTTGCTCATAAGTGAAGATTTGGCAATAACCTCGGGAATTCTTAAACTGGTGAATTCCTCCTTTTTCGGCCTGTACTCTAAAATTACAACCCCGGAAAAAGCCGCCACAATGTTAGGGATCAGTACTATTAAAGGGCTTGTGCTGGGCATGCACATTTTCAACTCAAGCAAGACCGAATATTTGGATTTTTCCATCGAGAATCTTGGAGAGCATTGCCTATATACAGCTCTTCTAGCCCGGGCAGTTATTCAAGCAGAAGGAGCTGATACTGATACAGCTGAAAAAACATTTCTTGCAGGTTTTCTCCACGACATTGGAAAACTAATCCTTTGTGTCTCTTATCAGCCGGAATATTCTGAAATTCTAAAAATAGTACAAAATGAAAACATTCCTATGAGTGTCGCTGAAAAAGAAATTTTCGGTTTCACACATGCCGAAGTCGGAGCTTACCTTCTGGCTCTTTGGGGATTTGATGAGACAGTTGTTGAAGCAGTGTACAGCCATCACAATCTAACTGAACCGGATTCAGACATGCTTAGCCCTGCGGCAGCTGTCCACATTGCCGATACCTTTGAGCACGAACTACGCTTGCGGCATCAAGAGAATGCTCCACATATTTTGAATGCAGAATGGCTGGAAAAGAACGGATTTTCAAGTAAGCTTGTGGGCTGGCTTGAAGTCTGCGCTCAGCAATTGGACAAAGATCTTACAAATATTAACCCGTAAATCGGCAGGCTATAGGCATTCTCCATCCTGTACCGAAAGCTCTGGAAGTTATTTTAAGTCCCGGAGCGGCCTGCTTACGTTTGAATTCTGAAATTTTAATCAACCTAAGAATGCCCTGTACAATTTCAGGGGCAAAACCTGTTTCTTTGACAATTTCAATCTCAGACATATGATGCTCAACTCTGAGCTCAATAATGCGATCCAGCACTTCATACGGCGGCAACGAGTCTTCATCTTTCTGCCCCGGACGCAATTCCGCGGACGGTGGCTTTTCAATTGTCGCAATCGGTATAACATCCCCCATTCCCTGTTCATTCAGCCAGCGGCATACCCTGAAAACAAGAGTTTTGTAGAGATCTGAAATAACGGCCAAGCCTCCGGCCATATCTCCATAGATAGTACAATAACCTACTGCGAGTTCGCTTTTATTGCCGGTGGTTACGAGCAATGCTCCCATTTTATTAGAAATGGCCATTACAAGATTTCCCCGTATCCGTGACTGAATATTTTCCTCAGTCACATTCTCGGACAACCCGGCAAAAGCGGGAGCCAGAGCCTTTTCAAAATTCTGCATGAGTTCCTGAATAGGAATAATGATAGATTTGATACCCAGATTTTGAACAAGCTCCAAAGAATCATCAATGCTTCCTTTACTGGAATAAGGAGAAGGCATCAAAACTCCGAGAACATTCTCAGGCCCTAAAGCCTCAGCGGCGACTGCGGCTGTCAAAGCAGAATCTATCCCGCCTGAAAGCCCTAGAACAACTTTCTTAAAACCCGTTTTAGCAAGATAATCGTGCAAACCAAGCACCATGGCATTCCATGCTTCGGATTCCTCGCAGAAATCATCTTCCTCTATTTTTCCAGTGCCACTTTTAACATTAACAATAACGACATCTTCTTGAAAACTTTTCCCACGGGCAATCAAAGTACCCTGTGCATCAAAAGCGCAACTTCTTCCGTCGAAAACTAAATCATCATTACCGCCGACCTGATTTGCGTAAACAACGGGCACTTTATACTTGGAAGCAATGGAAGAAAGCATTTTTTCGCGCACAAGCTGCTTTCCAATATTAAACGGAGATGCCGATAAATTGATCAAAACATCCGGCTTGTTTTCCATTATTGCCGGTAACGGATTGCTTCCATAACGCGCATTTGTGCCATTTTCACGATCATTCCATACGTCTTCACAAATTGTTACGCCTATCCTTACACCGTCAAAAACAAAAAAATTGCATTCTTCGGAAGGTTCAAAATATCTCTGTTCATCAAAAACATCATACGTCGGGAGCAACCATTTATAAAAAACTCTCGGCACCCCGCCCCGCTCAATAAGCCATGCAGCATTCCGCAAGGGATTCCCACAACCTTCATGATTGATATCAACTCCTCCGACAATCAAAGCAATATCATCAGGAATCTTACGAGAAAGCTCAGATACCGCGTTTCTGCACCTTAATACAAAATCAGAATTAAGCAGCAAATCCCGCGGAGGATATCCTGTGAGCGCAAGTTCTGAGGTTACACATATCTTTGCGCCACGCTCAACGGCTTTATCAACACCGTCCAGAATAAGCTTGATATTACCTTCGAGGTCACCGACCGTCCAATTGAGCTGCAAAAGGGCTATTTTCATTATTTACTGACCGTCCTTTTCTTTATGAATACGGACTTTTGTTAACGTTTGCGGGAAGAGTTGTCCATAATTCGATTTCTCTAAACTTGATATGAACTTTCATTCAGTTTATCTTGCACTGAATATGCCCTAAGGATAAAGAAATAAATTACCCCTTAGCCATATTATATCTTTCAATCATAATTAAACAAACAATGGACTGAAATTGTTTAAAATAGACAAAGTACAAACTCGAATAAGCATAATGATCATATTAATATCATTATTGGCCTTCGTTATTTCCGGTGCCTACGATTATTCGATTATGCGTAAGGACATGCTTAAAGAAATGAATCAGAAGGCAGACGGCCTTGTCGAAAGACTTTCAGAGTCACTAATCCCCCCCCTTTGGAACGTGGATCAGTCCGCAATAAATAGAATTATTTTGTCGGAAATGAATGACAAAAGAATTAAAGCCATAATCGTTACTGAAGATAATGATAAAAACGTATTTGCAGGCAAAATAAGAGATAAAGATTGGGATATAATTGATTTTATAAATTGGCCCATAGGTGAATTCGTTAAACGAAAAGCTGAAATATCTGTACTGAATCAACCTATCGGTGCGGTTGAAATTTTCTTATCGACCAAATTCATTCAAGAGGAACTATACAATTCACTTTTACAGTCGCTCTTAAGAAACATGCTTCTAGTTGTCCTGTTAATGGTAACGATCTTCGTTACCATACGAAACGTTCTTATCTCGCCCATTATTAAATTATCCCAAACTGCACGCCGAATTTCCGTTGATAAAAACTATGGAGCCAGAGTTGACTTTAAATGTCAGGGAGAAATGGAAACACTCGTTAACAACTTTAACCACATGCTTCAGCAAATTGAAGAACAGGACCACAAACTTAAAGAATACAGCGGAAAGCTCCAACAAAAGATTCAGCAAAGTAATAAAAACTTAGCAAACAGCTACCGAGAACTTCAAGTAACAAATAGACAACTTGAAATTGCGAAAAATGAAGCTGAAGCCGCTTCACGCTCTAAAAGTCAATTTATGGCAAATGTCAGCCATGAAATAAGAACCCCCATGAACGCAATTATCGGAATGGCCGACCTGACACTGGCAACAAAATTATCTGCCAAGCAATCTGATTTTATGAAGATAATCATTAGTTCAGGTCAGGTACTATTAAGACTGATCAATGACATTCTAGATTTTTCAAAAATTGAAGCAGGCAAGCTTGAACTTGAAGAAGTTAACTTTGATCTTCATAAGTTGATTGATGAAATCTCGGACCTTTTTGTTGAACAAATGGTCGCTTCGCAAACGGAATTGGTAATTGAAATTCTCCCGGATGTGCCGAAACGAATAAAAACTGACCCGCTAAGGCTAAGACAAGTTCTTGCCAACCTGACCGCAAATGCTTTCAAATTCACCAATAAAGGTGAAATCACAATTACTGTAAAAGCTGAACATATCGGCCCGGAGAAAATGGATCTTATTTTTGCCGTAAAGGATACCGGGATAGGAATCCCGGAACAAATTCAGCCCGAGCTATTTAAAGCCTTTAAACAGGCTGACGGATCTACCACCCGTAAATATGGTGGTACAGGTTTAGGGCTGACCATTTCCAAACGAATAATCAATCTCATGGGCGGAGATATCTGGGTTAAAAGTAAACCTGGAGAAGGTAGCACATTCTTCTTTAAAATATCCCCGAAACGAGTTCCGAACACGCATCCCACTGAATACCTGTTGCCGGAAAATCTTCTGAACCAGCCTGCACTCATAATCGATGACAATATTGCGGTAAGATCCGTTCTTTCCCGATACCTGCAACAATTCGGCTTCAAACCTGAAAGCTCGTCTTCTGCGGAAGAAGGGTTGGAAATGATAAAACAAAAAACGGATGTCCCGTACAAATTCATACTCATGGATTTGAATCTTCCGGGAATGAAAGGAGATGAAGCTTCCAAAATAATCAGAGAAACTCATCAGCCCGAAGACCTTCCTATCATCATGATTACCGCAATGGATTTAAATGAAGCTCTGGTAAAAGCCAAAGCAACAGGGATAACAAAGGTCATAACTAAACCTCTGAAACAAGCGGCTCTATTTGATGCAATTCTGAAGACGTTTGCTCACAGTGATTATATGCAAAAAGTAATCGAACCTTTACAGGTCGCTGAAAAAATATTTGAAGGTTTTAACGTTCTGCTGGTGGAAGACAATGCCATCAACCGCCAAGTAGCCGAACAAATTCTTATGACTACCGGACTGGAAATAGAAACTGCCATTAACGGACTTGAAGCAGTACAGATGCTCGCCCAAAACAACTATGACCTCGTTCTTATGGACATCCAAATGCCGGAAATGGACGGATATGAAGCGACCAGAACCATACGTAACAAGTTGAAAAAAAAGGATCTTCCGATAATAGCAATGACGGCTCACGCTATGAGGGGAGACAAAGAAAAATGTTTGCAAGCAGGCATGAATGACTACATTCCAAAACCCATTGATAAAAATCAAATGATAAGCACCATCAAAGCTTACTTATTAATTAATCACGACGAATTCAGCAAAAGCAAAGTACAGGACACATCCTCAACAAACAAAAATTTCCAAAAATATCAACAACTGAACATAGAAGAAGCTTTGGATCGCATCGGTGGCGACTTAGATATTCTGATTAATATTTTGAACAATTTCGATGAATATAACAAAAAATTTACAAAAAAAATAAACTCCATGCTGGCAAAAAATGAACTCAAAGAAGCCGGTGATATGGCGCATACGCTGAAAGGGGCTGCTGCAAACCTTTCTGCAATCTATCTGGCCAAAACTGCTCAAAAACTGGAGAATGCCTGCAAAGCCAATCAGAAAGAAGATGCTGTCATAGCTTTATATGAAACAAGCAAAAAAATTGAACTTCTCCAAATGGATATTTTAATGCTCACCGAAGATCTTTCCTGATACTCTTTGTTGATATTCACGCCGAATTGAGGCAGGAATCAATTCATCATTAAGATTTAAAAAGGATTCAAATATGGCCCTTATGTTTGGAAGTCCTTCCAAAAAAGGACGTGGCTCTCTGGAAGATGCCAAAAAAGAACAGCGGCTCGACATGGCGCGCAATCTGTATCTTGGCGGCAAAATCAAAATTGTTACAACGGAAGAAATTCCTAACCGAGAGGTTATGGGAACATTCGGGCTTGTAGTCTGTCGAAGCTATAACTGCGATAATGCTTTCTATGGATTGATAGCTCAGGCAATAGATGCAAACGCAGATGCAATTCTCGCTTACCGGGAACTGGTTTCGTTTCATCCTGAAGGGGATAGATATTATTCCTGCTTTGGAACAGCTGTCAGGCTCAAAAAAATAAAATAATTTTAAATTTACAGGGAACATATGCTGTTAACATGTTCCCTGTAAAAATCACTTCATTCTACGTTGCAGGAGAAGATTATCTGCAATGGTAAGCATTGCCATAGCCTTAAGCACTGGAACAATGCGCGGAATAGCACAAATATCATGCCTGCCGCCGATTTTTATCTCAGCTGAATGACCTTCGCTATCAACTGTCTGCTGCTCTTTGCAGATGGATGGAATCGGCTTAACATAGGCCCTGACCACAATATCCTGACCACTTGAAATACCACCTAGAATTCCACCTGCATTGTTGGACAAAAATCCTTTCTCATTAATAAAATCATTATTCTCGCTACCCGTCGCATCCGCGGAAGAACATCCTGATCCAATCTCGACACCTTTTACGGCACCGACAGACATCAACGCATAAGCAAGTCTGGCATCCAATTTATCAAACACCGGTTCACCAATTCCTGCGGGCACGCCTTTAATGCAGACTTCAACAATTCCGCCCAAAGTATCTCCAGCAGAACGCACTTCCATTATACGCTTTTCCCACTTTTCAAGAACATCTGCGTCAGGACTGAAAAAAAGTCTTTCATAAGCACTGTCAGGATCTTTGACGACAGCATCAATACCACCGATACGCACCGTGTAGGCGTTGCAGGTTATACCTTCAAGACGTAAAAGTTCCTGTGCAACAGCTCCTGCTGCAACGCGTGAAACAGTTTCCCTACCGGAAGAACGACCACCGCCGCGATAGTCTCTGAAACCATATTTCGCATCATAGGACAAATCGGCATGCCCCGGTCTGTAGACATTCATAATTTTTGAATAATCTCTAGAGCGCTGATCTGTATTTTCAATATGAAAACCAATGGATGTTCCGGTAGTTCTACCTTCAAAAACACCGGATAAAATTTTTACCTTATCGGCTTCTTTACGGGCGGTTCCGGCAATACCAGACCCGGGCTTGCGTCTGTCCAGCTCAAGTTGAATAATATCCTCATTCAGCTCAATTCCAGCAGGACATCCATCAATAACTCCACCAAGGCCGGGACCGTGAGACTCTCCATATGTAACAACCTTAAAAAGATTGCCGAATGTGTTTCCACTCATTATTTATAATCTCCATTCTCAATAATTTTAAATGCCCCGACAATTCTTTCACAAATTTCCTGCACACTGCCTGCACCGTCAACAGTCACAGCCGCACATCCTGAATATAATTTTTCACGCGCTTCAAGAATTTCGCTAATTTCTTCCATCAAAGATTTTCCTGTCAACGATGGACGTTGTCCATGTTCAGGATTAGCTGACAAACGCTGAACCAGCGTATCAACATCTGTTTTTAAATAAACAGTAAAACCTTTTTTCAAAATTTCAAAATTTTTCTCGCGAACAACAATACCGCCACCACACGAAACAACTGCTCTTTCAATCTCTGACAAAGACTTAAACACGTCACTTTCAAGATCACGAAATGCTTCCCACCCGTTAGCTTCTACAAAAGTTGAAATTTCACAACCTGCTTTCTCAACAATAAGTGCGTCACTATCGTAAAAATCAAACTGCAACCCCTTTGCAACAGCCCGGCCGACTGTAGTTTTTCCACATGCTCTGGGACCGACAAGAAAAATTTTATTCACACCCACTCCTATTGCTCTTCTGTAATATATAAAATGTTTGTTTTCTCGTTTACAAACACCTAGACTGTTTCGGGAACCTAGAATTGCGTTAATTATAAGTTTTCATCACCGATATTTCAATTCAGTGCATTATTAAGCTGTTCTTTAAAAAAAACAAAACTAAATGTCGGGATTATTGTATTGAAAAAAGATATCACGTATTAAACGAAGAAGACTCAATCTAAGCGTTGCTTAAGAGATACAAACCTGAAACAGTCAGCGGATCAACATTCTTAAACGTAAACATACCGGACTTGTCAAGCACCGGAGACCCTGATGACTATATACATAAAAAATACAATTACTCTCGCCATTGCGGCCCTGTTGCTTTTAAGTGTGTCTTTTTTAAGTGAAGTACGTGCTGAATCTACAAAACAAACATGGACTTACATGGTCGAAGGCATTGAGCAGGACATAAACGAGCAAAACGCAGCGGTTCAGAATCTGCAAAAACATCTCCCTGAAATGATCAAAACTTTTGATTACCGCATTAATAAAGCTAAAGACCGACTCGACCAGTTAAAACTTCTCAGGGGATTAGCAAAACGGACCCCCTGGTCATATAGAACGATCTTATTGCAGCTTGAAGACCTTGAAGATTATGTATTGTATGCCAAAAAAGATCTGCTTCTTGAAAAAAACCGTCTTAAAAAAATTAAAAAAGATATAGACATTCTTTCAGAGCTTAATATTCAGGACAGCCTTGAAAGTAATGTAAAAAGAAACCTGCTTAAGCGAACTTTAGACAGCTTTACAGAAATACACCATCACTCAAGCCTCATAAAAAAAGACCTCGACAAAGCCCTTGCCCGCGCGGACGAAACGGTTGCAGCAATTGCCCGGAACACTAAACTGACCACAAAACATTATGCCGACTCGATGGAAAGCTTCTACTTCGAAGCAGGGCCGTCATTACTCGCTGCTAACAATTGGCAGGATATTACTTATGCTTTTGATGAATGGAAAAAAGGCCATTCTAAATTTTACTATCCACTATTTGTATGGGTGAACTGGACTAATTTCATGTCTTACATGTCCATCATAACTATTGTCTGCTGGATACTTCTTCGTCAATCCGTCAAGACACTGCTCAAACGCCCAAATTTCGTCAAACACTCAATGTCAGCATACAACTTCGGACTGCTCATGCTCTCTTTAGGTTCAGGCATATTTATAGCACGCCACATCACTCTTTTTACATCAAACCAGATCACAGGACTGGTATGGTCCGAACTAATAACTTTGGGCATCATCATTTGCGCGCGCAATTTTTTATGGGCGAATGAAAAGACCAAACCTGCCCCGCTGATATACACCCCCATGTTTACTCTCTGGTGTCTGATGACAGCAGGCGACATGCTGCATATGCTGACTGTTCCGGTTGACTGTATCGGGATAATATGGATTTGCTTCAGCCTCGCAGCTTTAGCAGTGATCCGTATAAATAGAAAAAAACAATCACTTAAAATAACCAAAACTACATCAAAAATCACGATGTATGTTCTAGCAATCGGCTCCATTTTGACACTATTCGGATTGGGCGCAGAAGCGATGATCTCGACTCAACTCTGGTTCCTGTTCCTCGTAACACTCCAGATTTGTAACGCGCTTAAAACTATAATGATCACAACTGGAACATCTGCACAGCAAGTGGAGCAACAAGAGGATGAAATAAAACCCGAGACGGAAGAGGAGCCTGCTGAACAAGCAATGATCACGATAGAAACCATACAACAAAATCAAATGGCTCAGTTGCTGTACCCACTATCAGTTTCAATAATTATCTTTTTATTTATTGCATGGGCGACAGCATATATGGGCGGACTGCCGTTCGCAAAATTTGTATTCAGGCATATGGATGTTAATATTGCCGGCGCAGCCATATCCATAAAAAGTCTTTTTTACATCCTGATATTGTTTTTTACTTCAAGGCTGATTTTATTCTGGCTTAAAACGCTGGTATCCACAACGGCTATTGCCGGCCGCAAAATGGAATCCGCCTTAGCTCATACTTTTTCGACCATAGGATCTTATCTGGTATGGGTAGTCTTTATCCTTTCATCCCTATACCTGCTGGGAATACCAATGTCGGCCCTTACATGGATTGCAAGTGGTCTTTCCATCGGTATTGGTTTCGGCCTCAAAGATATCGTAAGCAACTTTGTAAGCGGACTTATCATTCTTTTCGGCGGATCTATTAAGAAAGGGGATATTCTACAGCGCAATAAACTTATAGGCAGGGTTGAAGACGTTTCCATTCGCAACACAACCATGCGCGCCCTTGATAACAGCATGGTGATTATTCCAAACTCCAGCTTCCTGAAAGGTGAAATTATAAATCTTAATTTTCGTGATTCGCGTATAAGAGTTGCAATTCCTATAACCCTTATTCCCGGATCAAAAATTAAAAAAGCAAAAAAAATAATGCTCAAGATCGTTAAAAAGCACCCTAAGGTATTGAGCGATCCAGAACCAAGCATTCTTTTTAAAAGGTTCGGTAACTTCGGTCTTGAGTTTGAAATTTATTTCTGGGTACAAAATTTCGAAGATCAATACCCGACAGAATCTGAAGTTGTTGATGATCTTGACCAAGAGCTTCAAGCTAAAAAAATCTCTGTAGCCTTCCGCGGCATTAAGGTTAAATATAAACCAAAGGGTGATGATGCCGCCAAACTGGCAGCGCAGCGTGAAGCATTAAAAGAAAAAAAGAAGGCAACAAATAAGTATTTTAAATCAGCGGCACTTCGAAGACATAGAAACCTGCAGAAACTTGAAAGAGATAAGCCTGCATAAACAAATAATAAAAGTCTTCCTATCGAACAACTTATCGATAGGAAGACTTTTTTAATAAACTCATTGAATCATAAGAACGAATTTTTAGAACACGAAAACCGTTAAACCCGAAATTTAATTATCTTAAAAAGAGCTCTCTTTAAAACGACGAAATACCTTCTTCCTTTGTATCAAAAATAGGCAGAAAGGATACAAATCCCGACAGGTCAAAGACTTCGCGAATATAATCTTTCAGTGAGCAAAGCAAAAGTTTACCATCGCCGCCTTTAAGCTCTCTTGCTGCCTTTAGAAGCACACGGAGTCCGGCACTGGAAATGTACTCAAGATTTTCAAAATCCAGAATGATTTTATTTTCTCCGCTCTGAATTGAGCTGAGGAGACGTTCTTCAAAATCATTAGAAGTGTTGGAATCAAGCCGTCCTTTAAGCGCAAAAATTATAACACCGTCATTTTTATTTTCACCAACTTCCAAGCCCATCTTATCCTCCGGTTTCTTACCATTATACCCGTCCGACAGCTCTGATAGATAATCGGCAGACGACTTAATTTATTTATTAATATAAAACTATTGAATAATCTTGGTCAACTTCAATATATTCTTCCCGTTGCCCAACTCATACTCAATACTATCCATCATTTTTCGCATAAAATGAATACCTAATCCACCAATTCTTCTTTCATCACAATCACATTGAATTTCAGGCTCAGGAATATCAAGCGGGTTGAACGGTTTTCCGTCATCCCTAATCTCGATAAACATAACGCCATCTTTTAAAATAAGCTCTATATCAAAAGAATGAGAATCCGAAAAACACCCATAGCTTACAAGGTTTGTAAAAAGTTCATCCAGAACTAAATTAACCTCAAAAATATTCTTCTCCGGTATTTCATTTTGCTGACCGAAGTTCTCAATTTTTTCGGCAAGAATTTTTAGCTCGCTAAGATCAGCCTTCAGCGTAAATGAAGAAATTTTATCATCGCCGACTTGCGACTGCCGATTATTAACCAAATCTCTATCCTCTATTTTTTTCCAAACTAAATAAAAAACAATTTGACTACAATGAAGTTAGAAAACCCTTGTCCCTGCGTCAACAAAAAGGTAATAAATTTTTGAAAGTCAGTTTATTTATTTACTAAATTTTAATTTAGCAACACGAATAAAATTTTTTTGACCAAATTTATTCTATTTGATCTTTTATTTATGAGCATATTTTAAGGAGCTTCCTTTGACGATCACCAAACGGTCCCTTATGTACTGGGTGAAGACCAGCAATTTCAAATTACAAATGATATTGCTGGTTGTAATTTTAGTAACAGTAGCTGCACGCGTAATTCCTCTTGAAATGCAGAAACTGATTATCAACCAAGCCATCAGTATGCGTAAGGTTGATTTACTTGTCAGATACTGCACCTTCTACATAATAGCCGTAGTCAGTGCCAGCCTGTTAAAGTACGCAATTACGACTTTGCAGACTTACATAGGGCAGGAAGCTCTGGCGAAAATGCGAAAAGGCCTCTACGCCCATATTCTCACGCTCCCTTTAGGCTTTTTCAGAAAAGCAAACCCGGGTATGGTTGTTTCATCACTGATAACAGAACTTGCTCCGGCAGGTGAATATGTAGGACAATCAATCGCAGTCCCGGTTACCAATGTTCTGACGTTGATAACATTTGCAACGTATTTGTTCTACTTGAACCCGACCATGGCCGCCATTTCAATCGCACTGTATCCCTTCGTTATATATCTTGTTCCCAAGCTCCAAAAAAAATCAAACAGAGCCAATAAACAGAGAGTCGATACAACACGTAATCTCAGTAGCCATATCAACGAAACAATTTCAGGAATACATGAAATTCATGGTAACGGCTCATACCGTATTGAAAACCGTAAATATGGTTCATTCGTAGACCGCCTTTTCAAAATCAGAATCACATGGATTCTTTACAAACAGGGAATCAAGGTTCTCAATAGCTTTTTCCAAAATCTTGGACCATTTTTACTCTTTCTTGTCGGTGGTTATCTAGCCATTCAAGGTAAATTCGACCTTGGTGCTCTTGTTGCTTTTCTTTCCGCTTATGAAAAAATTTATGATCCTTGGAAAGAACTTATGGACTTCTATCAGGTTCATAATGACGCAACTGTCCGCTATGAACGAGTCATGGAATATTTTGATTTCGAGCCCGAATTTGAGCTTGAACCTAAAGACAGAGCTCCGATTAAACTGACTGGAGCCATTGATATTCAAAACCTAGGGTTCACCGTTTCAGGGGGCATTAAACTGCTCAAACAAATCAACCTGAAACTGAAACCCGGCGAACAACTGGCTCTTGTAGGATTTTCGGGCAGTGGCAAAAGTACACTGGCCCAATGTGTCTCACAGCTATACAAATATACCGGAGGGTCGGTAAAAATCGACGGCTATGAAGTCGGAGAACTGACCAAAGCCGACATGGTCCACAGTATGGGTATTGTTGCGCAGGAACCGTTTATCTTTTCAGGGTCCATAAAAGACAATCTGCTCTATTCATGTGCAGCTGTACTTGAAGGCGATCCGGAAGCTGAACAGAAAATGCCAAGCCGGGACCATATGATTGAAAGCATCCAGCAAGCAGGCATTTTTGTGGATGTTCTAAGATTCGGTCTAAACACCCTTGTGGATTCTGAACAGGATAAAGAACTATCCGAACGCTTACTGATGGTTCGCAAAAACTTTCACTCAGACTTCGGTGAAAAATTTGCTGAACATGTTGAATTCTATCAGGAAGGTAAATACCTCGATTACTCTACAGTTGCTGGTAATATTATCTTCGGATCTGCTAAGGATAAAAGTTTTGCAGGTAAAAACCTTGCCACAAACGAATACTTTATCAATTTCTTAAAAGAAACTCAGCTTGAAACACCTCTTCTCAGCCTTGGCCGTGAAACCGCTAAGCAAGCAGTTGATATTTTGGGTGATCTCCCTCAAGAAGAAATTTTCTTCGAGCAAAGTCCTATTCCGACAGAAGATTTTGAGGAATATAAGCAACTTGCTGCCAGATTGGACCATAACACTTTGCAGGAAATAAAAGGCAAAGATAGAGACATGCTCCTCCAATTGGCCCTGAACTTCATACCGGGAAAACATAAAATTGTTGCTTTGCCATCTGTTTTGAAAACGCTCATTCTTGATGGACGGCAGATGTTCTTTAACAAGGTATCCGTTGAAAAGCCGGATTCTTTCAGCTTCTTCAAAATAGCTGAATACATCCCTTCGCAGACAATTTTGGATAATATTCTTTTCGGAAAACCGAAAACAGATCATCCACAAATTCAGGATGCGATCAACCAGAGTATGATTCAGCTTCTTATTGAGGAAGACCTTCTGGAAACAGTTGTCGAGCTTGGAATGGGATTTGAGGTCGGAACCAAGGGCGATAAACTATCCGGTGGTCAAAAACAGAAGCTTGCAATTGCAAGAACATTCCTCAAGAATCCACCTATTATGATTATGGATGAAGCTACTTCTGCCCTTGATAACCGTTCACAGAACAGAATTCAGGGACTTTTAGAAACTAAATGGAAAGGAAAATCGACTCTCATTTCAGTTATTCATAGGCTTGATACTATCAAGAACTATGACAAAGTTGCTGTAATGAAAGCTGGTAAGCTTATGGAAATAGGGCCTTATGATGAATTAATCGCGAAAAAAGGCCTTCTCTACGAACTTATACACGGAGCAAAGTAGCTATGAGCGTCGAAACAAGTGAATATCAGGAACAGCTCGAAATAATAAGAGAAGTCCCTTACTTCTCAGGACTTGAACTGGAAGCTCAAAAACTTCTGGCCTACCTTTGCGTGCGTGAGACTTTCTCCACCGGTGAAACGGTCTTTAATACAGGGGATGTAGATCAGTCAGCTTACTTCATTTTAAAGGGACAGATGGAAGCTTTTCTGGATGGTGTAGATACTCCAATCCAGACTTTCAAAGAAAACGACTTTGTCGGAGCTCTGACCTTAATAGGCGATTCTAAGAGACTCTTTACCCTCAAGGCGATATCTGAATCTGTTTGTATCCGCCTTACTAAGGACAAGTTTGAGAAAGCCCGAGAACAATACCCTGAAATAAGCAACAAATTCTTAAAAGCTGCGGTTAATAAAATCAGCGACAGAGAAGAAAGATTTATTGCTAAATATGATATCGGCTGTGAAGGATGCAAATCCACAATCGGCTTAACCCTTATTTAAGATAGTGTGAGCAAAGTAATTATTGCCACCGGAGGATTAGTTAAAATATGAAAAAAATACTTTTGTTAAGCCTTGCCTTAATAGTGATCATGGTAACCTCGGCTTTTGCCAAGAACGCTCCTGAATCAGTTGCAGGAATTACCATTGGTGAGAATATTTCTACAATTAGATCTATTCTGGATATGGACTCTGCCAGATCACCATGGCAGGAAGAATACATCAAGCGTATTGGAATTAAGAAGCTTGAAGGCTACAATGGTGGATATGTTGTCGTTGGAGACTGTAATCGCAAAGATATAATTTTAAGATTAAAATTAAAATATTCTGACAGCAGTTTATCTTTCTTCAATAACATTTACGGCATGCTTGAAAAAAGATTCGGGAAACCCAATGATTGGAGAGGAAATCCTTTCGGAACCTTGAAAGTGTGGAAGTGGTCTCTCAATGATGACTTAGGTAATGTAAGCCTGATTCTCCAGCATTTCAGTGGTAATGACGACAGCATAAACAGCGGAAATTCCATCCGTATTTCTCGTCCTTCATGGATCACAGACGAAAAGAAGTGCTGGGAAGCAGCTAACCCTGAGCCGAAAATTCCGTCTATTCCTGCTAAAATGAAAGGAATGAGTTGGTTCATACCTTACTAAGACAATTCAACTTATTCTATTCAGATTCAAAAGCCTCTCTAAGCAATTAGGGAGGCTTTTCTATGCACTCTATCCCAATCATATTCCGTGCAGATTACACCCATTGTTCTGACGTCTTACAAGTCAAATAGCTTAGCAGATCAACATATCAACTCTTTACAAACACAGAAAGTTCCAAATTAAGATCTACTTTTCATAGTGGCTTACATTAATCAAAATAGAGTTACCTTAAAAATACAATAGTTACTCTATCCTACCAATATTCCATCCTGAAATTGATTAACATTTTAGGGCGAAACACAGCCAAAAGAAAAGGCCCGGTTCATGACGAACCGGGCCTTTAAGAAGCAATATAATCTACTTACGACTACTTATTGCTGTTCAGCTTAACTTCCTGAGGGAAGACAGGCAGATACCTGTAACAAAGACTGAGCGCAAGCGCACCGTAAGCGACGATCATTCCTGAAGTTGCCCATTCTGCCCAGTTAGGAGTATAAATCTCCCAATTGTCGAAAGGCATAACAGGAATAGCGATGGTCTGAACAGTGAATACGTAACGGTTGATGCTGATACCGATACAATCGAGGATTGCAGCAGTATAAAGCAATGTGGGGTTGTTTCTGATAGAAGGAGTAATCAACATAATCGCAGGGACTACGCCGCAAAGTCCTAATTCAGTCCACATCAGCCATTTACCGTAGACGTTACCGTAGAACATCTCGTCGAAAGTAAAGCCAACAGAAGGCAGGTAACCGGTAGCCCAAGCCCATGTGTCAATGATCTTGAAGAACATGTACAGACAGAGCATGGAGCCTGCTATTTTACCCATGAGAGCTTTTACTTTGTAATCCACAAGCTTTTTGCCTGTCATCTTTTCGATGAGGGTACATACCAGAACTGTGAAAACAGGACCGGAACCAACAGCGGAAAGAACGAAGAGGAAGAAAGTCCAAGGCCAGATGAAGAACCCATCACGGAAAGCATAAGGACGACCGAACATAACGCCGTACATGCCGCCCAGTGAACCCTGGTGGAATGTGGAAAGGAAAGTTCCGATACCGGCAAACAGAGCCATATTCACGTGAAGGTGATGAGCAAAGTGATGCAGGAAAGGAATTTTATTAAGCTGCTTCTGCTCGAGGATCAACGGAATAAATTCGATGACCAGAACGGTGCAGTAGCAAGTAATACAGAAGATAACTTCTGTCAGCATGGAATGCACGTTAGGGTGCCAGTATCCGAACCATGCACGGATCGGCTGACCGATATCCATGGTGAGGATAAGCATTGCACCTGAGTAGCACAAGAATCCAAGTATAACAGCTAAGTTAACAATATTTTTAAGTTGATCAATCTTGAGGATGTACTTGAGAAATCCGGTGAAAAATGCACCGGCACCAAGTGCGATAACCGCAAGGTCAAAAGTAATCCACAGTCCGAACCCGAAGTAGTTATCCAAACCTGTTACGCCGATACCGTTTGCGAAAATTATCACAGCGGCATAAACACCCCAGAGAAAGAATATTGATACAAAAGCCATCCATAAGGAAAACTTTGGTAGTCCACAGCGAGTTACGCCTTCGGGGAAGAGATTGCTATCCATAATTGCCTCCCTCCTAGTGCTTGTCTTTAGGCAAGTGGTTATCACTCTGCTCACGGACCCAATCACGACGGCTTATGTAATAGACCTGAGGGTCCATGCCGAGACTTTCAAGAAGACGGAAAGCGTTCTTATCCTTAATAAGATCGTGGACCTTATGTTCAGGATTCTTTGAGTCTCCGAAAGAGATTGCACCAGTGGGGCAGGCTTCAAGACAAGCAGGTTTATACCAACCGTCAGGAAGTTTATTAGGATCCATATCTTCAGCACGGGCGCGAGCACGAGCATCAAGCAGTCTGGAATGACAGAAGTTACATTTCTCAACAACACCGCGAGGACGCGTGGAAGTTGAAGGTGAAAGTGCTTTTTCCATTCCTTCAGGCCAAATTGGATCAAACCATCCAAAGTAACGAGCGTGGTAAGGACACGCAGCCATACAGTACCGACAACCGATACAACGAGGATAAATCTGACTGACGATTCCGCCTTCTTCGTCCTTAGTAGTCGCAACTACGGGACAAACGGGAACGCAAGCCGGCTTTCCGCACTGCATGCAAGGTCTAGGAAGGTATGCTGATTCCCGTTCAGGGAAATCCTTTCCATTATTCAATTCATAAACAAGCAACCAAGTAAGGGTTTTCAGTTTGTTAGAACCGTCTTCCATTGGTGCTATATTATTTTCTGCCTGGCAGGATACCATACAAGCACCGCAACCGGTACACTTGTCGACATCAATTACCATGGTCCATTTAGTATCAAATTCAATTTGTTGCATAACGTGAATCCCCTGACTTTAATTTAGGCGATGCTCACGAAAGAACTGGTCCAGACGGCCATGCCGGTTCCGGGCTCAGTGCCAACAGTGAGAATTTTGGAGATGTTGTCGCCTTTTCCGCGGGAGAACACGTCCCAAGCGGTATGACCGAATCCAAGTGGTGCGGCTATCACATCGTTCATTACGCCTTCGTTGATGTGGACTCTGGCAACACACTCTCCGCCTGTTCCAGTAAGTTTAACTTTAGAACCTTCGGAAACGTTAAGTTTCTTAGCGGTCACTCCGTTAATCTGAACGAAGAGGTCTTTGCCTTGCAGCTCGAACTTGCTGATTGTCACACAGTTCAATGGCGGAATAGCCACTGTAGAGGATCCGACGTTGAGCTTAGCATAAGGAGCCAGTGCAATTTCGCCACCCTTAGGCATAGCAACTGCCTTAGAGAGAACGGATGCTGCAAACTTAAGCGAACCTGATTCTGTAGAATCAGAAACAAAAGCTGCTCCTCCAACAAGTGAATCCCAATCTGCGCCAGCTTTTTCGGCCTTAGCCTGCAAAACTGCCTCTGCAGATTCATATCCAAGATCAATACCAAGTCCGCTTGCAACGCCGAGAACGACGTCGATTGTGGACTTACCGTTATAGATAGGCTCTGTAACGGGAGCACACGCGCTGAGCATTGCAACACCAACTCCGTAAGGAGTCTGTGCATCATCAAAACGCTCAAAACTGTGCGGATTAGGCATAATCAAGTCAGCTTTAGAAGCTGTTTCATCCATCCATGTGCTAAAACTTACAAGGAACGGCACTTTAGCAATTGCTGCAGCCATGGTGTCGGCCTGAGGCATTGCATATACCGGATTCGCTTCGTAAGCCAAGAGCACTTCAGGAGCTTTAACTTTATCTGAAGCAACTGCTGCAAGATAACCAGCAAAATCTCTGCTGGAAAGTTCTGTACGGCTGACAGCTGAGTCAACAGCTAATGGAAGGTCAGCGAGGAGCTTCATTCCGCCCTTCTCACCAACTCTGCCGAGGAGCATATTGAGTGCGGTAGCTGCGATGATATCAACAGCACCTGCGCCCTGTCCGAATTCAGAACCGGAAATAACAAGCGGTGCTGAAGCAGACATAAGCTGCTTAGCAAGCCCGGCCATTACGCCTGGAGCTACACCGATTGCTTTTTCAACCTTATCAGGAGTGAATCTGGACATAACCAAAGTCTTGAAGTCAGCAAAATCAGAGGCAGAAGCGGAAGATCCGGAATTAAGCATATGGTATGCAAGACCGAGGCTGAATATAGCGCCTGTTCCAGGTGCTACAGGAATCCACTTATCACTTGAAGAAGCTGTGCTGTTCAAGAAAGGTCCGGCATAGACATAAACGCTTTTCAAGTCTTCGCCAGTAGGACGCATTTCGGAATATACACGCTGATTTCTTACAACAGAACCCCAAGAGTTCATTGCATCTGCTCCGATGAACAGAACAAAATCAGAATTGTCCAGATCGTAACCGATCTGTCCGCTGCCACCCATATTATCCAAAGCAACTGCTGCGGCCTGCTCATCACCGGGCATCAGGTAGCAATCACTGCTTCCCATACCTGCGGCAAAAGCAGATAAAACTTCGCTAGAAGTTCCGGTAGCGTCGCCACTTACGATGGCGAGTTTTCCGGCCTGCCCTTTAACGGCAGAAAGTTTCTCTGAAAGCATTTTCTCAGCTTCTTCCCAGGAGATAGACTCATACTTACCGTCTGCGACCTTTTTCATAGGTCCATTCACACGGGAAGGACTGTAAAGAAGCTGTGCACCGCCTGCGCTTATTGCGTCGACGCCGCCTTTGCTCATTTCATTTTCGACATTTCCCTTTACAACGTAAGGGCTGCCCCCGACGGATTTAACCGTCAAAGAACAAGGGGAAGGGCCGAATTTGGACAAAGTAGCCTGCTCAGTGATCTGTCCGTACTTAAGCCTTGGAATCCAAGGCCAGTTCTGAGACCAAATAGCGGCATCATCCAAAGATTTCCAAATAACAGGTGTGAAGAGTGAACCTACAACACCACCTGTAACCAATTGAATAAAAGTTCTGCGATCAATACCCATTGCAGTCCCTCACTTACTTATGGCAGACGTAACATGCGTTGCTGGTACCAACTTCCGCATGACAGCGTTCACACTGCCACATCTTCATGGTCTGCTTGCTGTAACCGCTTATCCTGTTTTCGTAATACGTCGGCAGGGTGTCGCTATTGCCAACATCGGGATGGCAATCAGTACACTCGAAGCCTTTATGCGCCATGTGCGAAAAGTATACGTTATCAGGCTGATACTGATAAACCAGCCATGGAACCTCGACGTCCTTCGCAAGGTACTCATTCACGTAAGTTTCTTCGGCTTTTGATTCACCGAGAAGATCTTCGTGACATTCAGCACACTTCTCATTTGAAGGAAGCCCCGCAAAGGAACCATCTTCCATAAACGTGTGACACGACTCACAGTCCATTCCCTCACCGTCAACGTGGACCTTGTGACTGAAATCAATAGGCTGAGTTTTCTGGCTATAAATAACCTGCGGGAAAACCCACCAACCGATTACCAGGCTCGCAAGGACACCGATGAAGAAAGGGAGAACGCCTCCACACTGCTTCGATGCTCTTTTCTCCTCCATAACCTCGCCCCACTACTCCTTAAGTTTTGTGAAACATAAACAACCAATTAACGCCATATCTTCTAAAATAGAGAATCTTTCTATGTCAAGAGAATATGAAACTTTTCACAAAGTTCTCCGGAACAGAAAAAACCCCTATCCACAACACAGGAATACGGTGGACAATTAATGCCCTTATGGTAAATTTTCAGCTAAAATTTAAATGGTGATTCAAACTGAGATAGTGCTGAAAGTTTATTATCTTTCTCAGAAAGAACCGGATTTTCAGATTTCCACTCAATCGCCAGATCAGGATCATCCCAGCGAATACCGGACTCGCTCTCAGGAGCGTAACCAGCATCAACTTTATACATGAACTCATTCTCTTCAGTTAATGTTTCATAACCATGAGCGAAACCTTTAGGAATAAACAGTCTGCGAAAATTTTTAGCCGAAAGTTCAATCTTGAATGACTTCAGATAAGTTGGAGAACCTTTCCGCAAATCCACCACGACATCGTTAACAATCCCTCTTGTAACCCATACAAGTTTGGCCTGTGCATGTGGCGGAAGTTGCAAATGTAACCCCCGTAACACGCCGATACCACTGGAATACGCATGATTATCCTGAACAAAATCTGCCGGCAGACCATTTTTTACAAAAAAAGATCTGTTAAAACTTTCCAGAAAGAATCCACGCTCATCCCGAAAAACCTTCGGTTCAATAATAATAAGCCCGGGGAATTCCGTCTCAATCAAATTCATGCACTCCTCCAAATAGAAAACATCTATACATAATATGTTCCCCAAAATTAAATGAGAATTAACCGAGTTAGCCGAATGACACAACCTCATTTTTAACTTGATTCGAATATTTTTTATTCTTTCTTACTTAATTCCCCTTATTCACATTTCCGGCGCGGTCTGATATCCGTATCTGACAATTTACAGGTTAAAGCTGTACGGATAATTCTACCGTCAGTCTGCGAACCAACCTTAAACATCGGAATAGCAATGAATACAGCAGGATTAGCTCTAAATTCGCTAGATATTATTCTTATAGTTATTGCCGCAGGATTAGTTTTCAGAGGACTTCTTCGTGGTATTGTAAGGGAAGCAATTTCTGTGTTTTCGCTTATTTTAGGATTTTATCTGGCTGCAAGATATCATCAAGAACTAATGCCTTATTTCGGAAATTTTTTCGATGGACCGGGAACAGTCAAAGTTTTCAGCTACCTTTCAATAATTGCTGTCACCATTTTGGTCTCAGTACTGCTCGGCATAGTTATTAAAAAGATTCTCACAATAACAATGCTGGGCTGGGCAGATCAGGCTCTAGGCGGACTTTTAGGATTAGTTGAAGCTGTGTTAGTCGGCGGAATACTTATTATTATTCTTAATAGTTTTACCCCTAATTCTGATTTTATCACCAAATCAAAACTAGCTCCTAAAGTTATATCTGCCGCAAGCCTTTTAATAGGTTTTGCTCCAGATAATATTTTGGAATCATTGGATATTAAATCCATGATCCCTGAACAATCCCAATTAACTAATCAAATCAAAGAAATTATATAAAATGAGTAATTCAAAATCTCTCGAAAAGTTACAGGGAGTTATCTCCGCCCTGCTCGGTCCTGACGGTTGTCCATGGGACAAAGATCAAACTCCACGTTCACTTTGTGACTATGTTATTGAAGAAGCATTTGAACTGGTAGAAGCGATAAGAGCAGATGATTCAAAAGAAGCGATGGAAGAACTGGGTGATGTGATGTTTCTTCTCCTGTTCATTGCTGAATTATATGAAAAAAAAGGATCTTTCTCTCTTGCCGATTCACTTGATTCCAGCTCAGCCAAGATGATCAGAAGACATCCTCATGTTTTTGCTGAAACAAAAATTGATAATCAGGATGAATTGCTCCGTAACTGGGAAAAGATCAAACGCAGTGAAAAAGACGATTCAAATAAGATTTTCGACTCACTGCCCAAGGGATTGCCACCGCTTCTTAAGTCTTACCGCATCAACTCTAAGGCCGCACACACAGGTTTTACTTTTGAATCCGACGAGCAATGTACACAGCAGCTTGAAAGTGAATGGAAAGAATGGAATGCGGCTCTTGAATCCGGTGATAGCGCAAAGTCTGAAGAAGAATTCGGGGACTACCTGTTTGCGCTGGTAGAACTTGGACGCAGAAAAGGCATTAAAGCCAACAGCGCTCTGGATGTAACGAATAATAAATTCTTAGGAAGATTTTCTAAAATGGAAGATCTGGCAAGAGAACAGAATAAAGATGTTTCCGAGATGGAACTTGCTGAACTCAACGAACTTTGGAATCAGGTTAAATAACTAAAGAACTTATTTTTTTTGATAACGATCACATTAAATCCTCAGCTCAATTCTTTTGAGCTGAGGATTTTTCTATTTCTACCCTAAAGTTATTTACGCTTTTACCGATAAACCAGATAGGCGCGATTAGTACCCTTAATCTTCAGGGGGTGTTTATGGACATATCAGCAATCAATTCAGGACAATTTACTATCTCGGCAGCAACCGAGAAACAGATGTTCGGAGCACAAGTAGTCACAAAGACACTTGATTACATGAACTCCAGCCAATCATCTTCATCAACTAACAGCGATTATGATTTCCAGAAAAGTGTTCTCGGCGCACATTTCGCCGGTAAGGGAGCAATTGCTAACATCAAAGCGTAAAAGGGACCTGAATAGCGCCTATTCAGGTTAGAACCCGGAGTTAAAACCGCGGTTCTAACCTGTATAAAAATCAACAACTTCAAGCTACGCAGTTGAAACTTCTTTCTTCATAGCCTCAAGATAACTATTTCCATGGTCGAGATAAAACGCCAGCGGCTTGCCGAAATTCTTTCCTATCAACCCGTCAACAAGCAATCGGCTTATCTCTTTATCTGCAAGCAAAACATTTTGCGATGCAAGAAAAATTGACTTTTCCTCGTTGGTCATCTTCTTCAGACGGACTCTAAGAGCTGTCCGTGCGCGAGGTTGAAACATCCAGAATCTCATCAAATCCAAGGCATTGATTATAAAAATCTTTTCAAGGTCACTACCTGTACTTTGCATTTCTGAAATAAATTCTACAGGCTCATACAACATGTCCCTTCCATTACGTTCAGGAAACATCATTTCAAGCTGGGTATAGCAGTCAAAAACACTTTTGATTGTTCTTTGGTAATCCCATAGCCTCATGCGGATATTGTCATGGCGGTCAGCCATACCTTCAATAATTCCGGCAACCATATCTGATGCCAGCTTAGATATAACCGCAGCCCATGTCTGAAGCACCATATCTACCGCCACAACACCCGCTATTCCCATTACAAGACCTATTCCGTCACTAAGGACGACGGCAAGCGGCACAGAGATTATGGACCGCAACAAATTCCAGAATGCAGCACTGCGCGGAAGCCCTCTGAACATGTTATGGCTAAAAATATACAACCCGTTTGCCAATCCCATAACAGCATAAAGCAATATCGGATTGGTATGTGTGTTGACTCCGAAGCCGTGATCGAGAAGTAGGGTTTTAACAAAGAAATCAAGCAACGGCACCGAGAATCCCGTAAACAAAAGAGAATCCGATATCCTGCTCCAGCTCACATGGTCATTCCAGCGTGAAAGTGGTGACCTAATAAATCCGCCACCACCTAGCACTGCCTGAGTAATATTACGCCAGCCGGTAATCCCGAACCAGATAAATGCGCCGAAGAAACGCAGAAGCCACCAGTCCTTAGTCAAAGCAAAGGTCAAAAAGGCGGGGATAAAACCACACAAAATCTTGAGTGCGTTTTTCAAAGAAGAATTCATATATCTGAAAGATCTGGACTTTTTACTTCCTAAATCATTGTCCAATGTGAAATTGTGTCCAACATCACTGAGTCCGCCAAGCATTGCTATATTTGTTTTATTTCTTGCACATGCAGTAAAGCGGGTAAGGCGCCAGTCCTCTGATTTTTCATATCCAAACCTGTTTATCAGCGGAAGTGTCCGTAAAAAACGCATAGACCTGTTATACAACTTGCTGTCTGAGGATTTCGGAGTCAAAACAACATCAAGACAGACTTCAGCCTTAGCAGGAATCGGACATTCACCTTTTTCAAGACTGGTAAAAACTTTTTTCGCAGCATTATCCGGTAATGTATCGGCAACAACCAACCCCATACCGCGTGCACTGGCAATAATACCGGACGAACCGCTTCCTATACGTGCCTGCAACCTTGTTCCGCCATACATGGCACTAAAAGTTCCCATATGTGAAAGCACATTATGCAGACATTCAAGAACTTCCTCATCCGCTACGGCCCCCATATTTTCAAGTCCGCGAATTGCCCGGGAAATTATATTTTTAAGCTCAAGCAGATTGCGATCATTAAGAGCTTGACGCAACGCATGAACGTCTTCCGCAATTTTAGCTGTGCCGAGTGAAAAACGTTTAAGATTCAGCTCTTCAATATAGCGGACCATGCCGCCGCACTTATATAAAATACATATAATATCTGCGATAGTAAGACCGTCAGGAACTAGAGTTATCCTTTTCTGCGAGGCTATAGTGCGAATTCTTGCTACAAACTGCTCCGGTGAAAGATTCATAAGTTCAGGCGGGTCAGAAGTTTCACATCCAATAAAACGTCCATCAATTGAGCACGCAACATCTGAACAGATGAACCGCTCAATAACAGTCTCGATATCAAATTTATTTATGATTTCAACAAGTGCTTTTATGTCTACCCGTCCACTCTCATCCGCAAGTTCGTACTGAGCTTTCAGTTCGTTTACCCGCTCTTTAAACACAGGCATGAGCATTTCAAGAATATAGCGGCCCAGATGTAAAAACGAAGGCTGTCCGGTTCCGACAAATGCCAGAAACTCAGCTTCACATATTTCAGGACAGATAACCCCGAAATCTTCTTCAATGACTACACGCTGCTGCTTATTAAAATTATGAACACACCTGATCACCTGCTTCTGCAACCAACGCGAAACTTCAAGCCCTTCTGACAAAAATTTAACGACTTCTTTTGATTGAATAAACCGCTCAAAATCACGCCCGTTATCAAAACCGTCCAATGTCCAGATAAGCGCTGCTGTGCGATTCTGCCAGCGTATTTGATACTCAATACCGACTTTAACTTCGATATCCATAATTCTGGCAGCTTCGTAAAGCTCGCGCGATTCAACCACTCCGACATGGTTATAATAAACAACTGTCAGACTTCTGATACCCTTGATCCAGGCATCCATTATTAAATGAGTCGGTGATTTGCGCCCCTTGCTGTTTGCATCATGAACGCGATGATCAAAGGCTATATGGTTCCATTCTTCGGGCATTTCCAGCAGATAGTAACTGTCAAGAAATTCGCGGACAACTCGAGGCTTCCCGGTTGCCGCTTCATGAAAATTGTGAGCCAGTTCAAGACATAAATCTTCATCGTCAACAGAGCGAACCAGCTTCTTCATTATCTGAATCAGCACGCGCGCAGTATTCATGCGAAGCGCCCCTTTAGGCATTGCCAAAACCTCATCACGTAAGGAACGCAAAGCGGACAAACGTCTGGAAACTCCCTCAGTTTCGAGAGAACTAAGCAGATGCGCGACCGAATAAGCAATCCTGAGACCACGAGATCCGACCAGTTCCCTGATACCATGAGGACTTAAATGAGGAGCAAGAAGGTAACGATCTTCGCCGATCGCAACATCACGATTAAGAATATCGCGGACTATCCCGAGGAGCTTATAATCTTGACTATCAAAAAACATTTTCATGATTCACCCTAAGCACATTGAATTTTAACTTAAAATATACCTTTTTGTAACACTACCTAGGGTTTTCACAAGACTCAAGATAATTAAGTTCTTTTTTTCACATAAAAGAAAACGCCCTCATTGAATTGGTGCAGTCAGTTGCGCGACTCTAACAAATAAATTGAACAGAAAACTTTTTTTTATTATATCCTTATCGGTCACCTGCACACTGTTGCTGAAATCATTTTCAAGCATACTGGCCACTTCGCTATTAAAATCTTCATTGGCAATAACCATCGTAATCTCAAAATTAAGCCGGAATGAGCGGTTATCAAAGTTCGCAGTTCCCACTGTTGCGTATCCTTCATCAATAAGTACAACCTTTTGATGCAAAAAACCTTTGTCATACCAATAAACCTTTGCACCGATCTGCAACAACTGCTCAACATAAGCCCAATGAGTATATGTCACCAACAGATTGTCAGTCTTCCGCGGTATCAATATCCGCACATCCACGCCGCGTAAAACAGCCAGATGTAATGCTGTAATAAACTGCTCATCAGGAACAAAATAAGGACTGACTATCCACAGCCGCTCTCTGGCGCTCTGAATACATTCCATAAAAAACAGAGTACACGCCTCGAAAGTATCCTCAGGACCTGAGGGCAGTGCCAACGCGCCCACATTTCGTCCACCTTCAGCAGCTACGGGGTTCCATTCCAGTTCAAGTAATTCATTACTTGCCCAATACCAGTCTTCGTAAAATGAAACTTGAACCGACTGAGCCGCCGGCCCGGCAATTCGAATATGCGTATCACGCCAATGTCGCAGCCCTGCACTTTGACCAAGATACTCATCGCCGACATTATGCCCGCCTACCCACGCTTCAACTCCGTCAACAACTACAATTTTCCGGTGATTTCTAAAATTCAATTGAAATCGATTGGCCCGCCCTTTAGTTGTATTAAAAGCATAAATCTTAACTCCCGCAGCATTAAGCTCCGCAAGATATTCATCAACAAGCCCGAGACTGCCTATTTCATCATAAAGAAAACAAACTTCCACACCTTCGCGAGCCTTGCTGATCAATCTGTCTTTAAGTTCATTTCCCAAGCCGTCAGCCTTAACTATATAAAATTGCACGAGTATATATTTCTCAGCCCGCGCAATTCCAGCAAAAATTGAATCAAATGTCTGCCTGCCGTCTATCAAAAGGTCGACATTATTGCCGGACGTAAATGGAAGTTTTGCAATTTTCTCAATTGACAATGCAGTCCGTTGATCCGGAAACATTAATAAGTTCCGTCCTCTGAGCACCTGAGTATATTTTTGAACAGCATCACTGCTACGCGCATGATTGGCCCGCAGCAATTTAACAAACCCGTGAAATTTATTCCGCCCGAATATCCAGTAAGCAGGCAAAGCCAGATAAGGAATAGCGACAAGCCCAAGCGCCCATGCAACAGAACCCTGCGGAGTACGGGATTCCATAATAGCTTTTATTGCGCTGAAAAAACCTAAAAAATGGAAAAATAATGCTATAAATGCTAATAATTCCAAAGTCATAAATTGGACCTTCCTGTGGAAGATTTTGTTTATTATATCACGCGAATATCTAATAAATGTCCCCTGCCTGATACTAAATCAGACAGGGGACATTTATTTTAAAAAGACTGAATTACTTGGAGTGGCTGAATCCGCCGGCATCTTCCTCAGACAATGGAGCGGTCATGGGATTCTTTTTCAGGAAATCCAGACAGCGCTGCATGTCAGTCAGTAACAACTCGCCGAGATCAAGGCTTACACCGTGACGCACCAACATGCGCATGATGACCAGATCCTCACGATGGGCAGGCATGGAATACGCCGGAACCTGCCAGCCACGACTGCGCAGACGATCGGACAGATCGTAAAGTGAAAAACCGTGATCCACTCCCGGCTTCAACGTCCAGCTGAGAGCCGGGATACCGCCCTTGCCGTCATATATAATTTCAAACGGCCCCATCTCTCCAATTTTCGCAGCAATGGCTTGCGCCGTGTCATAGCAAGCCTGATGAATCTTGCGGTACCCTTCTCTGCCGAGGCGCAGGAAATTGTAATATTGCGCTACAATCTGACCGCCCGGGCGTGAAAAATTCAGCGCAAATGTCGGAATGTCGCCGCCCAGATAATTAACACGGAAAATCAAATCTTCGGGAAGATCTGATTTGTCGCGCCAGATAACCCACCCCACACCAAGTGGAGCCAGTCCGAACTTATGACCTGAAGCGTTTATAGATTTAACGCGCGGCAAACGGAAATCCCATTCCAATTCCGGCTCTACGAAAGGAGCCAGAAAGCCGCCGCTTGCGCCGTCAACATGAACCGGAATATCCAGTCCGGTTTCAGCTTGCAATTTATCCAATGCATCACAGACCGCTTTGACGGGTTCATATTGACAAGTGAACGTCACTCCGAGAGTAGGAACAACGCCGATAGTATTTTCATCACACCGCTTGATGACTTCTTCCGGAGTCATGATCAACCGATCTTTTTCCATGGGAATTTCACGTAATTCAACATCCCAATAGCGGGCGAACTTATGCCAGCAAATCTGAACCGGACCACATATAAGATTGGGCCTGTCTGTAGGCTTGCCCTCTTTTTTCATTTTATCACGCCAGCGCCATTTCAAAGCCATGGCACCGAGCATGGCAGCTTCACTGGAACCGGTGGTCGAACAACCCAAGGTATTAACCGCATCCGGCGAATTCCAGAGATCGGCAAGCATATGCACACAGCGAGCTTCAAGTTCAGCTGTCTGCGGATATTCATCCTTGTCGATCATGTTTTTATCCACACACTCATCCATGAGCCTGTGCATCTCAGGGTCCACCCATGTCTGGCAGAATGTAGCCATATTCTGACGGGAATTACCGTCCAGCATCAATTCATCATGAACAACCTGATATGCGTGACGGGGATCATGCTCTTCGGCTGGAAACTTATATTTGGGCATGCGAACCGATAGATCGGTGGAAGCGTAAACATCATCCAACAACTTTCCCCTGACTGAATTTTTATCATGTAGTGCCATACTATTATATCTCCTTTTTTAATGGTCTAATTATCAGAATCCTGCTTCCACTCTGGTTTTTTCATTGCATGAATAATCATCGGCAACCCGATGAACACGATCATTCCGGCAGCAACCAGACAAACATAAAGAGTAGGATTACCAACCGGCAGGTTGGTGGGAGGGAAGAAGCCGACAAGCAGTGCAAAGCTAACTCCGATCAAGCCCATTCCAGCCAACAAGCACATGCCGAGTGTTCCGCCGGGAACTTTGTAGGAACGCGGCAGGTCAGGACGGGTGATGCGTAACTTAATGGCTGCCGCATACATGAGAATGTACATGACTAAGTACAAGGTCACAGTGATAGCCGAAAGCACGAAAAATGCGACGCTTACATTGTCCATAATAAAATAAAGCGAAGCCAGTACACTGACAATCACCGCTTGAATCATGAGAATATTTACCTGAATGCCATTCTTGTTCACTTTAGCCATGAATGGCGGAATTTCACCTTGCCTAGCTGTGTGCAAAAGACCGCGACTTGGACCGCCGAGCCATGACATAACGCCGCCGATCGCCCCGAAAGCCGCCAATAATCCTATTACCGGAGTAAGAAACCCGATATGAAAAGCATCAAGCAATTGCTTAAATGCCTGCATCAAGCCAGCCGTAAGACTGATTTCCGACACAGGGATTACTGTTGCTACAGCCAGAGATCCCAAAATAAACAATCCGAAAATAACGGCTGCGGCCAGAAACATGCTTTCAGGAAATTGCTTGGCCGGATTTTCAAGATCAACAGCATGAACAGCCTGCACTTCCACCCCCGCAAAAAGCAGAACAATTCCCGCTAAAAAAGCCACACTTCCTAAACCGGTAATATGCGGGAAAAACCGGACATGCGGAGCTTGATCCGCCAATTTTTCCACTGCGATGGTTGCGGCGCTAGGTTCAAGAAACTGAATGGGGTTGCCTTGCAAAACCCAAATCGCTCCCAGTACTATTATGAACAACCCCGGAAGCAGTGTTCCGAGTAAAACTCCATATTTAGTAACAGAACTTGCAACGTCTGCTCCGGCCATCGTTACGAATGTCGCCGCCCAATAACAGACGAGAATAACAATTCCGGTATACACTCCGTTGTCAGCCAAAGCCGGGTCCATAAATAAATATGCCAGCGCACTGGCTGCAAAAGCAAGCACAGTAGGATACCAGACAACATTCTGAATCCATTGCAGCCAGATTGCCGTAAAGCCCCACCGGGAACCAAAAGCTTCCTTGATCCAAGTGTACACACCACCGCCCTTTTCACTGAATGCGCCGCCAAGTTCGGCTGCAACCAGAGAAGCGGGAATCAAGAACATTACCGTGGCAAAAAGAATATAGAAAATCATTGAGAGCCCTTCTTTTGCCATCATAGGCAACCCTCGCAGACTTACTACTGCAGCCACTGTCATCATGCTTAACGTGAAGACGGTCATTTTCTTAGATTTCGCCATAAACAAAAGCTCCTGAATTTAATGAAATATACCAATCCACCTGCCCACTTCCTCATTTTGAACACTAAAGCATATTATATAAATCAGGTACAGTCTTCGAACATGTTTTTAAGGAGCAAACTTAAATAATTAATCCATCTTTCCAATAAAAATATTTATCTTTTTACTTGCTTTAAATATTAGTAATGATTACTAAGAAGATCAAAACAACATGAAATAATGGAATTTCAAGTTATATTTAGTAAATAAACATAAAGGAGAAATACAATGACTAAAACTCTTAAAAATCTACAGGACGCATTTGCCGGAGAATCTCAGGCTAACCGTAAATATCTTGCTTTTGCTGAAAAAGCTGAAGCTGAAGGCAAACCCGGTGTGGCTAAACTTTTCCGAGCAGCTGCTGCCGCTGAAACAATCCATGCTCATGCACATCTTCGTTTGATGAAAGGAATCGGAACAACCGAAGAAAACCTTAAAGGCGCCATCGAAGGCGAAACCTTTGAATTCGAATCCATGTACCCACAGATGATTAAAGAAGCTGAAGCTGAAGGCGAAAAAGCTGTTCTTCGTTACTTCGGGTTCGCCAACGAAGCTGAAAAAGTGCATGCCGAACTCTACACAGCAGCCCTCGAAGCAGATGGCGACACTTTTGCAGATGCTGAATTCTACATCTGCTCAGTTTGTGGACACACTCAGGACGGCGAAGCGACAGAGAAATGTCCAATCTGTGGTGCGGCAGCTAAAGCATACAAAAAAGTAAATTAATAACAGATTGATACAAATAATTAACCGCCCGTCCAGCTAACGCCGGATCGGGCGTTTTTTTTGAAAACCTACTTTCGGGAACCTGCCTCCCCCAACCTAGACATTCTTTAGATAGAGTGTAATTTTAAGTTATTAAAGATTATTAACCTATTGAATCATCACGAAAGGGTCCGCATGTTCCGTAAAAAAGAATGGTCGTTTAAAGGCGAATCAGGAACCGAATATTGCTTTGAAATTAAAATGAAAAGTTCCGCTCTGCCGACAGCCGGTGGAGTCTTTATACTGGCCTACACCCATCCACGCGGACATCTGGCCGGTTTTGAAGTGCATCCTTTATACATCGGTCAAACGGATAACCTGAGCACAACCATTGATACCCCGCCACAACTAAAATGTATCACTAACGAATGCTGGAACTGCACCTATATAATGATGACAGATAATAAACAGGCGAGAATCGACTGTGTGCAGGATTTGCTGAAAAACAATCAGACGCCTTGTTAAGTACTTATATTAAGTCCAATTGCCTTTTTAGAAAACAGGTCGTAAGTTAACTTCAACAATTTTAGTTCATAAACCTGCCTAAAACGAATAAATTTAATAAAATATCTATATAATAAACCTCATGTTCAAATTAAATATCCGGCAAAAGATAGTAATCGGTATAATCATATTCTCCATCTGTTTCGGATGTATCGGAATACTCTCGTATTCAAACACTATTCATCTGGAACGCGAAGTTCTGCTTGTTGAACGAGTTGACGACCTCAGTAATCTGATCCTCGAAATCCGGCGGACAGAGAAGAACCTGTTTCTCTATCACGATCCGACTGTTTTTTCGCAGGGAATCGAATACATAGAGCAAGCCGAAACTCTATTGCAATCACTCATGGAGGAGTTTACCCAGCCTGAGGTCAGGCAACATGGTTCCTCACTAAAAAATGGTTTAAATCACTACCGAGAGTTACTCGTAAAAATTGCTCCCGAAGTTGATTTCAGCAAAACATACAAACTTGATAGCGACCCTAACCTTCTCCGTGAATCCGGTCAGGCTATTGTGGAACATTCCCGCGCTATAGCCCGCTTTGAACGTGAAAATATTCTGAATATTAACAGAAACTTACGCACCAACCTGGCAATTTCAATAGTGGCAATAGCAGTCGTTGTTTCCATTCTGGTTATGTTTGTCAGCTCAAACATTCTCCGCCCGTTGCGGCTGGTACAGGAAGCAACCAAGCGCATATCCCTCGGTACTTTTGTAGCGCTCCCTATCAAAAACTCCCACGATGAAATTCAACAGGTATTTGTTGCTCTGAATTCAATGGTTGAACAATTATCGAAACGAAGATTACAGCTGGTGCAGGCTCAAAAACTTTCTTCCATAGGTACACTCGCTTCGGGCATAGCTCACCAGTTAAACAATCCGCTGAATAACATCTCCACCTCATGCCAGATTCTAATGGAAAACAAACGTGAAAGCGATAAACTTGCTGACAAAATGATGCACAACATAGAGCAGGAGACTTTAAGAGCACGGGACATTGTTAAGGGACTGCTTGAGTTCTCCCGTGAACGGGAATATTCACCGGCCCCGACTCTTCTTGATGCGATAGTTCATTCAGCCGTACGTCTTGTATCCAGTCAGGTTCCGTCCGACATTTCAATAAAAACAGATATCTCCGGCAAAATTTTACTGCAAGCCGATCGGCAAAGATTGCAGGAGGCATTCATCAACCTTATTATCAATGCCGTTCAAGCCATCGAACCGGAAGCGGGATCTATCCTTATCAGCGCCACAATTCACAATGAAAATGCGTTGATCACTGTAAAAGACTCCGGAACAGGAATAGATACCGAAACACTTGAGCGCATTTTCGACCCATTTTTCTCAACCAAAGAAGTAGGACAGGGCACCGGCCTCGGGCTCTATATAGTGTACGGTATTATTGAAAAACATCTGGGCCGCATCAGTGCTGAAAGCACACCTGGTAGAGGCACCAATTTCTTTATCCGCCTTCCTTTGGCTACGGATGGAATCATATGATCAGTCATGCCAATATTCTCATCATCGACGATGAACTTATAGCACGGGAGAACCTTGTACTTGTTCTTTCGCAGGAAGGTTATAATGCGGTTGCAGTTGAAACAGGCATAGCCGCACTGCAACAATTGGAAAAAAATGAATACGAGCTGGTCCTGACTGATCTGATGATGCCGGGAATGAACGGCATTGAAATTCTTGAACACATCAAAGAAATGCAGCCTACCACTGAGGTAATCGTAATCACGGGACATGCCACCGTATCAACTGCGGTTGTCGCTATGCAGAAAGGTGCTCATTCATACATTGCCAAGCCGTTCAATCTTGATGAACTCCGCATGCAGGTGCGCAAAGCCCTTGAACAGCGTGCCCTGTCTGTAGAAGTATTGCGCCTCAGACAGGTTATTGCTCAGGGTAAACAGGATTTCCCCTTGGTTGGACAGAGTGAATCTATACTTCGGCTGAAAAAGACCGTGCAGCAACTCGCCAACATGAACTGCAATGTTCTCATTCAAGGTGAAACAGGAACAGGTAAAGAACTCATTGCGCGGGGCATCCACATGCTCAGTAACAGGTCAAATGAGCGATTTATGGCTATCAACTGCGGAACTTTCACTGCGGAACTGATGGATAAAGAATTGTTCGGACATGAACGGGAAGCCTTTACAGGAGCACAGCGCGGACAAAAAGGAATCCTTGAAGTTGCTGACGGCGGAACTGTCTTTTTTGATGAAATGAGCGAACTGCCGCTAAATATGCAGGTAAAACTGCTGCGCGTCCTTCAGGAAAGAACTTTCCTACGCGTGGGCGGAACACAGGAAATCCCTGTTAATATTCGAATTATCGCCGCAACAAACTGCGATCTCAAAGAAAATGTTGAAAAAGGAACTTTTCGTCAGGACTTATTTTACCGCCTGAACGTAGTAACTCTTTCCGCTCCTCCTCTCAGAGAACACAGGGAAGATATTCCGGTGCTTGTAGGGCATTTTCTGGAGCAACATAGATCTCCGGAACAGACAATTACTACGATTTCTCAGGAAACTCTGGATATCCTCATGAATCACTCATTTCCGGGGAACGTGCGTGAATTGGAAAACATTGCACAACGGGCACTGGCTCTTGCCAAAGGAACGGTTTTTACTCCCGACCTATTGCCTTATGACGTACGCAATACCCCGATTGAAAATCCGCTGCAAACCCTCGAAGAAATGGAACATCGCCACATTGAAAAAGTTATGCTGGCAACGGGCGGTAACAAAACTCAAGCAGCTAAAATTCTCGGTATAGACAGAGTTTCACTCTGGAGAAAGATAAAACGGTACGATCTAGATTAAGATAAAAACTTAAAGAAGTGCCAAATCCACAACTTCTTCCAATCTACTGACAAGCCGTACTTCTATATTTTCAAGAACTTCAGGCTCGATACTACGCACTGCGTAATCACATTTTTCCGGCAGAACGACAGTCTTGATACCGGCACGGCCCGCAGCCATTACCTTTTCCCGTACCCCTCCGACAGGCAGAATTTCTCCAAGCAGAGAAATTTCTCCACTGAAAGCAACATCCTGCCGGACAGCACGGCCCGTAAGCATCGACAGAATAGCAATAGTTATGGTTATTCCCGCTGACGGGCCTTCTTTGGTCACCGCTCCGGCCGGAATATGAACGTGAATATCTGACGATTCGAAAAAGTCCGGTGCAAGACTGAACTTTTCAGCATTACTGCGAAGAAAACTTAAAGCTGTTTGCGCAGATTCCCGCAAAACTTCACCCAGCGATCCCGTAAGAATCAATTGTTTGTTTCCCTGCATTCTCGCAGCTTCAACAAATAAAATTTCTCCTCCGTTCTCTGTCCAGACCAGCCCAGTAGCCAGTCCAACCTTAGGTGAAGACTTTGCTGTAGTCGTAAAATGAGGTGGCGGCCCCATAATGTCAGGGATATCCCCAGCTTCAACCGTGACTATATCTGAATCTTCTCCACCTGCCAGCGTCTTTCGCGCCAATTTGCGACAAAGCGAAGCTATCTGTTTTTCCAAACCTCGAAGGCCGGCCTCACGAGTATAATCAATTACTAAACTTCGCACAGCTTCGGGTAGCAAATTAAAATCTTTTGGATTCAATCCATGTTGACTCAGCTGTGAAGGGATCAAAAAACGAGTGGAAATTTGCTGTTTTTCACTTAATGTATAACTTGAAAACTCGATCTCTTCCATTCTATCACGAAGCGGAGCAGGAAGACGTTCGACGATATTTGCAGTGGCAATAAAAAGAACACCTGAAAGATCAAAAGGAAGCCCCAGATAATTATCCACAAAAGAAGCATTCTGTTCAGGATCAAGCATTTCCAGTAACACGGCAGTTGCGTCACCCTGAAAATCCTGAATAACCTTATCCATCTCATCCAGCATAATAACGGGATTACGTACACCGGACTTCTGAATTCCCTGCAAAATTCTTCCTGCCATTGCTCCAACGTATGTACGTCGATGTCCCCTCAGTTCTGCTTCATCCCGCAGACCAGCCAGTGACAGACGAAAAAATTTGCGGCCCATCGCCTCGGCTATGGCCCTGCCGATAGAAGTTTTCCCTGTGCCGGGAGGGCCGGTGAAACAAAGAACAGGGCCGCGAAGACTCTGAATACGCTGATTTTTATTAAGCAGCTCCATCACATAATCACGCAATTTCGTCAGATTCACAGGTTTGCCGAGATACTGATCCGCCCCCTTCAACATAGCGGTAACAGCCGTCTTAACTGTAGCGTATCCTGTAAGCATAATAACACCGGTGTCGGGCCAGCGGCGGCGAACTTCTTGAAGAAGCTGAAGGCCGTCCATCCCTTCCATCTTCAAATCGGTCACCAAAATATCAGCGGGATCACGTTCCATCGCCTCAATGGCTTCAATGCCGTTAGCTACGGACGTTACAGCAAATCCTTCCTGTTCAAAAATTATGGAAAGATTTTCACGGGCAATGACTTCATCGTCAGCCAGTAAGATTTTAGCCTGTTGGCGACTGTGCAGGCTCTTAACCGCCAAAAATTCCAAGATACGTTCTTTGACCGGATTAAGCCCGTAATGACGCGCATCTAAAAGATCTTTTGCGCGTGTCAGGTCAAGATCATCTTTAGTAGTAACATTCCAAGGCAAGGACAGAATAAATTCAATATAATTGTGCCCAAGAGCAAATTCGGGCGAAGATTTATCTGTCTTGATTAATCTTTCACACTCATCATGGGTTACATCCAGTATGTGGTTCGGCAAAGAAGCAGATTCAATGCGCACACGCAAATCTTCCGCAAAAGGATCTTTCAGAATATCATGCACTTTTTGTCCGCCGGAACCTTTAGATTCAGGCTGTGATCCTTCATCTGTTTTTTTACGAAACCACTTCATATTCTAATTTCTCCTACCTTAAAAAATACTGCTGCAAAATGCCCTTTGAATGTCAAAATTATATAAAAAAGCTCACTAACAGTCCACTTTTTATAAGTAACATTAATCACTTGTGTTGTTAACGTTGCATTATGAAACAACTGAGACAAAATCTAAATAGCTATAAATTAATATCAAAAAATAAAGCATAAACAATTGGTATTAAAACCAATTATTAATTTAAAAGTACACTTTTTCTTTAGATTTTACATTCGGTTCATATTTTTAAGACAAAAAAGATTACCAGTCAGTTAATTCGCACTTGTGAATAAATGCACTAGTATTGCAAAAAGCAACACATGCAATTTCAAGAGGGAACAGACCCTATAAGGGATTCCCTTACATAAGCCCCGAAGACCTATTGCAAATCGCAACATGCGCGAGTGGGCAATCAATGCTATTTAATTAAATACTCTATTATTACAGTGCATTACATAGCAAAATTCACTTGGCATGACTTTTGATAGTTAAGAGAGGTGAATCAATGAACGAACAATGGGGAGGCAACATGGCTACAGTACAGAATGTAAAGTGTTTCTTAGATAGACACTACAAAACAACGGTCAATAACCAATGCAACACCTGTAGTGTAGGAACATGGGCCATCAATCGTGAACAGTCATCAAGTGATAATAAAGAAAGGAGATTTTTCTTGAAAACATTTTTGAACCGTTTCCGCACCAAACACCAGAACTCCACCGCCGCACAAGTTGAAAATGATCAAATCGTCAATACTCTCTCTGAATCTACCCGTCCGGGATGCAAAATTCTTGTCGTAAGTAAAGGATCTGCATTCTCCGGGAATGTAGTGAGCTATGCTGTCGAGATGGCAGCGAAAACCAAAAGTAGTTTAGTTGCTCTTAATCTTGATGAGCACGGCTCAAACTTTAATAATTTCCGTTCAGAATCTGAAGACAACATTGCCAGCTTCTCCGCTAAAGCCACAGAAGCAGGCCTCCTCTTTGCACATATCGTCAAAAAAGGAGCTGAAGATTCAGTCGTCGCAGAACTGCATTGTGCAGACAATGAGTTCCGTTATGTCATGGAAGATGTCGTCACAACGAAATCCACAAAACAGGCTATTCCTGTATACACGCATGCAATGCTGCGAGTGAAATAAAGGTATATTTATGACTCCCGAGATTCTTTTAGTTATGGGCGTACTCGCTTTCGCCGTCCTGCTGTTCGTCTTTGAATGGGTCAGAGTCGATGTTGTAGGTATCATAATGATGGTAATGCTACCGTTGCTTGGGCTTGTTACACCAAAACAGGCTATCAGCGGTTTAAGCAGTAACGCCGTTGTTTCTATAATTGCTGTAATTATAATCGGCGCCGGTTTGGATAAAACCGGCGTCATGAACACTATGGCGCGGCTCATATTGCGTTTTGCCGGAAAAAGCGAAATGCGGATTATGACAATGATATCCGGAACTGTTGCCGTCATTTCAGGATTTATGCAGAACATCGGCGCTGCGGCGCTGTTTATGCCGGCTGCTAAGCGTATTGGGAATCAGACAGGCGTCCCTGTCGGGCGTTTGCTTATGCCCATGGGATTCTGCGCTATTATCGGCGGATGTTTGACTCTTGTCGGTTCCAGTCCTCTGATTCTGCTAAATGACCTTATGGTCGTCGGCGGAAAGCACTATGAACCGTTCGGTTTATTCGGAGTTACTCCGATTGGCCTTCTATTAATTGCCGCCGCCCTTGCTTATTTCATCCTTTTCGGACGTTTCATACTGCCAAATAAAAATGTCGACGAAATTTCAGGACCGATGTCCACCCTTCTCACCAACACTTACGGTGGAATCGGCTCATTATTTGAATTGCACGTTCCTGAAACATGGACAAATGAAAATAACCTGATGGCTCTTGAACTGCGCCCGATTTATTTCTCAACAGTAGTCGCAATTGCCAGAAATAAAGGAACATCACATCTATTCGCTCCCGACGCTCTGGAAGGTATCCAGCCCGGTGATCATTTAGCAGTGGTAGGACCGCAGGAATTCGTTGAAAGTATGGCGGAAGATTTTGGGTGGGCGATGCAGTCGGAACTAACATCCTTCGCAGAAGAACTCTCCCCCAACAATGCCGGAATTATGGAAGGGATTGTTACGCCGCGTTCTGAACTTGTCGGACAGACTTTGTCAGAATTGCGCATACGTGACCGCTTTAAAGTTTCTCCTTTAGCCATATTTCGCGGAGAAAAGTTATTTGTCAGTGGACTTACCAGCATAAAAATTGAATCAGGCGATGCATTACTACTGCATGGTCGCTGGGAAATGTTCCATCTGCTGAAAGACAGACCGGACTTTGTCTTCACTGAAGAAGTAAAAGGCGAAGTGCTCCGCACTGAAAAAGCTAAAATTGCTGTAATGTGGCTGTTAGTTGCTCTTACACTTGCTTTAGGTTTTCATGTTCAGCTTTCCATATCCCTGCTCGCTGGAGCACTTGGAATGGTTTTGACAAAAGTGCTCAGTATTGATGAAGCATACCAATCGGTAGACTGGATGACGGTCTTCCTGCTCGGTGGACTTATTCCTTTAGGAATGGCCTTTGAAAATACCGGAGCGGCAAAATACATTGCAGATGCCCTCATGGTGGCACTTGGACATCCAACCCCTTTGGTTCTGCTAACTGCGATAGGAATTCTGACTTCATTTTTCACTTTAGTGGCCTCCAATGTAGGTGCAACAGTCCTACTGGTTCCACTATCAATGAACATGGCCCTCAGCGCCGGAGTTGATCCGCGAATTGCCGCTTTAACAGTTGCTGTCGCTGCTTCAAATACTTTTATCCTACCGACTCATCAGGTTAACGCACTGATAATGCGCCCCGGTGGTTACAAAACAATTGATTATGTCCGCGCAGGAGCGGGAATGACCGTTGTTTATATGGTGGTTATGATCTCGGCTTTAATGCTTCTTTACTAAGTTGACCGGATTAAACGCCAAGGAGAAAATTTCTCCTTGGCGTTTTTGCGTGAAAAAATAAAGACGACACATAAAAAGGAGAATTTAATGCAGCCTTCAATTATGCAGGCATTTGGTAGCAACTTTCTTGGTGCTGCTCCCAAATGGTACAAGATAATTATTTTACTTTTTTTAGTTCTCAACCCGTGCCTTATGTTTACAGCAGGGCCTTTTGTAGCCGGCTGGGCACTTATTGCAGAATTCATTTTCACACTGGCTATGGCACTGAAATGCTATCCTCTGCCTGCCGGTGGACTACTCGCATTTGAAGCTGTCTTTTTAGGTATGACTTCAACCGAAACTATTTATCATGAAGCTCTCAAAAATTTTGAAGTAATACTGCTGCTGATTTTCATGGTCGCAGGAATTTATTTCATGAAGGACTTTCTACAATTCACCTTCACTCGCATTCTTGTGAGAGTTCAGTCAAAAATCACTATATCCGTTCTGTTCTGTCTGGCTGGCGCAGTCTTATCTGCATTCCTTGATGCCCTTACAGTTACGGCCGTAATTATCGCAGTAGCTTATGGATTTTATAACATTTACCATAGATTTGCTTCAGGCAAAACACTGCATTGCGATCATGACCTCTGCTGTGACAAAGCCGCTGCCAAAAACCGTGAAGACTTGCAGGAATTCAGAGCATTCTTACGCAATCTTATGATGCATGGCGCTGTGGGTACAGCTCTCGGCGGGGTTTGCACACTTGTAGGGGAACCACAGAATCTACTCATCGGCGGCGAAATGGGCTGGCACTTTGTAGAATTTTTCCTCAAAATGATGCCTGTATCAATGCCTGTATTAGTAACGGGATTGCTGACTTGCGTCACAGTAGAATATTTTCATCTGTTCACATACGGTGCTAAATTACCGGGAAATATTCGTTCACATTTGCTTGAAACGGCAATTCAAATGGAAGAAAAACAAGGAACAAAAGGTAAAGTAAGATTAATTGTTCAAGCCATGGCAGGCATCTGGCTCGTCGTTGCGCTGGCCTTGCATCTTGCCGCTGTCGGTATCGTCGGACTGTCAGTAATTATTTTGCTAACATCCATGAACGGCATCATTGAAGAACATCACTTAGGTAAAGCCTTTGAAGAAGCATTACCATTTACAGCTCTTCTCGTAGTATTCTTCTCCGTTGTCGCTGTAATCCACGACCAAGGCCTTTTCCACCCTATCATCAATTATGTCCTCAGCTTACACGGACAAAGCCAGCTTGTAGCATATTACATTGCCAACGGATTGCTTTCAGCTATTTCTGATAATGTATTTGTTGCGACAGTATACATATCTGAAACAAAAATTCATTTCGTCAACCTGCTCGGAGCCATACCTAACATAGGAATGACCGGACAAGCTCTGATGGACAAACTCACCGATCCACACTTTGCAAGAGCTGACGTTGTTGCAGGCTTGCCACAAGCAGCAGCAACTCAAGCACTCGATATAATGAAAAATCTGGATAAACTCGCAGTAGCAATCAACACTGGAACCAATATCCCAAGTGTTGCTACTCCAAACGGTCAAGCAGCATTCCTGTTCCTGCTGACCTCAGCCTTAGCACCTGTCATACGACTGTCATACGGCCGGATGGTGCTTCTGGCCTTACCGTACACCATTACCATGTCAATCATGGGCCTCGTAGCTGTTAACTACTTCTTGTAGTAATCAGCAATGCTGCTATTGAATCTGGCAGCATCCCCGTCCTCGTAGATGACTTCCAACTTCTACGGGGGCGGGGTAAATATTATATGATCCACAAAAGACAACTACGCCATTTCTTCATAAATCTTTTGCCGGAGTCCAGCACTATACTCCAACACTCCGACTTTGCCATCAATGAAGTCATAAAGACGAGGCCTTTTGCCATCAGCAGGTCTTAGAATCCTACCGATAATTTGCACAAGCCTTCCCTTTGATTTAATAGGAGAGCAAAGAAAAAGAGTCGATAAACCAGAGCAATCAAAACCCTCACCTATCAAAGAAGCAGTGCTTGCCAGAACTTTGATCTTTCCTGCGTTGAGATCCTCAACAATTGTACAGCGCTCCTTTGTCGGAGTCTTTCCAGTCAATACGGCCACCTTTATACCCTGCTCCTCAAGGATACCAGCCAGAGAAAAAAGATGCGCGGTCCTGTCTGCAACGAGCAGCAAAGTTCCATTATCATGATCAACTTCTTCCTCCACAAGCGTAGCTATAAGCTTATTGCGATTCCAGTCCTCGGCAAGGGCAGTCATCATAAGAGGATATTCGTTTGAAGGGTCCCCCGCAAAAGAAAAGGCTGTATTCACGGTAAGTATTTCCGGCTTGAGTATGGCCCCGGTATCCCGAAGCAAATCAGGGTTAACCCGGTGAACCACATTTCCAAGAGTCAAATTTATTATTCGGTCAAGCCCGTCATTTCGGTACGGCGTGGCGGAGAGTCCGGTTAAAAATTTTGCATCAAAGCTGGTGACTACTTCTTGAAAAGTACTGGCCGGTGCCCGGTGGCACTCATCAACCACAATATGACCGAATGCCGGGATCAATTTATCCAAACGATTACGGGCAGTCTGGATAGTGGCCACGGTAAAGGGCTGAATGTCAAACTTCCCATTACCGACTTGTCCGGGCTCTATCCCCAGGAACTGACGCCCTCTTTCCACCCATTGTAATAATAATTCCTTGGTATGAACAAGTACAAGGCAAGGTTGCTTGCGCTCAACAATCAAAGCCAATGCCATAACTGTTTTCCCTGCACCGGTTCCTGCTTCCAGAATACCTTGTGAAAACCCGCAAAAAGATTGTAATGCTTGTGACTGATAGGGTCTCAGTTCTCCTTTAAAGACAAAGTCCACAGGCTCAAGTTCCCGCCTGTTGTCTTCATATATAATTTCTTCACCTGCGGCTTTAATAAGCTGGTGCAGTTCAAGCCCATAACCGCGCGGACAATGCAGCCGCCCCTTACGGTCTCCTGAAAACATCTTTATATACTTCGCAATACGCCTAGCATTGCGCCCGTACTTCAAGGCGTTGACATACTCAGGATTCATCAGAGTCAAAGATTCTTTGACCTTACCCACCAAGTCAGCAGGAGTGCCGACCAAGGTCAGGTCTTTTGATATATAAATCTGCATAAAAGCTCCTATCGTAACTCAATCCATGTAGTGCCGAAAATACGACCTTCAATAGCTATAACCTTCCTGACCTGATCAGCATAAAGGTAAACCTTATCTTTGTTGGCACTCTTAACCTTTGGGACAGTAAACCCAATATCCAGATCTCCAATGCGAGTATATCTATAAACTCTCCCGGACTACTATAGAACTAGGTTCCTCGACGTTCCGTGTGGAATTCAGTCATTCCATAATAAGTCCCGGATCGGTGCCCCAATGAGGTAGATCA